>DAIREY010000084.1:0-2752 GCA_036795335.1 Patescibacteria group bacterium | reverse complement strand
ATTGTCCACCGGAGCATAGCATGTGTACCAAGCATGTTCTTTTGTGTTGTTATCAAATTGAGCCGTCCCGGTTTTGCCAGCTACTTTTACTATAGCACTTTGTAATATTTTTGCTGTTCCGTTATCCGTTACCGCTTCCAGACCGGTACGAATAATGCCAATATTTTCCATGTCGATAATATTGTCTTTCAACAATTCCGGCTGAATTTCCATGATCGTTTTTTTGTCTTTATCCACCAGACGTTGCATCAAATGCGGTCGATATATTTTTCCGCCGTTGGCGATGGCGGCGGTATAAAAATTAACTTGCAATGGCGTCGCCAAAATATCTCCTTGTCCAATAGCTGTATTGTAATCATCGCCCAAGTACCACTCTTCGCCAAAAGTATTATTTTTCCAATCCGGCGTTGGAATAAATCCCGGCCTTTCGCCATCGATATCAATACCTAATTTTTTGGAAAGCATATATTTTTCCGCATACGCTTTCAAACGATCGATGCCCAGTCCGACTTTATCTTCGTACCCGCCACCATAAATATAGAAATATATATCGGACGACAAGGCCAGAGCATCCACTACATTGACGCTGCCTAAGCCGCTATGGTTCCAGCCCCAAAAGACGTAGACGATGTTTGGATCGTATTTGTTTACAATTCGCAATGAGCCGGTGTCGACCACGTAGTCATCAATGCCGGCTACTTTTTCCGACAAGATGGCGCTGGCGGTCACAATTTTAAAAGTAGAACCGGGTGGATATTCGCCAGCGATGGCTCGATTGAATAATGGTAAGTTTTTATCATTCAGCAATGCCGCATAATCTTCTTCGGAAATTCCTTGCGACATTTGTTCAGCCGAAAAACTCGGTGCGCTGGCCAAAGTAATAATCTCTCCGGTATTGGGATTGGAAATCACTACCGCTCCGCCGGTCGTATCGCCTTGGCCAATTTTGGCTTTGATCTCTTCGTAAGCCATTTTTTGCAAATCAACGTCCAAAGTGGTTACTAGATTTTCTCCCGGCAAACTGTCGCGAGGCGTCAAAACACTTACTGTGCGACCGGCTGCATCTACTATCCGATAATCAGCTCCATTCACGCCTTTCAATTCCGATTCGTAATATGATTCCAAACCGCTTCTTCCCACCTGATCGATTGGTTGATATTGGTCATCTTTGGCTAATTCATCTTCGGATACTTGTCCGGTATAACCGATTACATGCGCACACTCTTCATTACAATAATATTTACGTGAAGCGATATCTTCCACGAAAAAACCGGGTATATTTCTTGTCTTAAACAACAAAGCTTGTTCGCGCGGTATATTTTTGGCTATCACCACTTCATTCCAATTATTAACGCCTTCTGCCTCCACCACCTCTCGAACTTTGGTTGTTTCGATTCCCAAAATTTCGGCGATCGAGCGATAATTATCGTATTTTTCTTCGGTGTTTTTGTCCATCAGTGCCGGTACTACCAGCATGTCATATCTGGCTTCATTGCCGGCCAAAATATTTTCGTTTCGATCATAGATTACTCCCCGTGGTGCATAGGTTGTTTTGATGTGTATAATGTTTCCTTCGGCTTTTTCCAACGACTCTGCTCCCTTGACGATTTGTAATTGCCAAAGTCTTACTCCCAAGATCAAAAACAATACTATTCCCACTGCGTATATAACCGACAAATTGATAAAATTTCTTTCCGGCACAATTTCTGAAATGTCTTTTTGATTGCTCAATAGCTTATCATCGCTGGACAAATTTCCTTCCCAGCTGTCAATTTCCTGCCAGTTTTTTTTGATTACTCGCTTCTTTTCGTCACCCGGCAATGAATTGTATTTATTACCGAAAAAGTCCATAGAAAAAATTTTACATCATGCTAAAAACTTGCCCTGCAACTAACAAAATCTTTGCACCTTGTCTTCATTTGGAATTTGGGATTTGGAATTTCTTGCGATTAAATTGATTATTAGCTATTGATCCTTGCATATTATCGCGGATGAGATACCCGATAAAGAATATTCGCTCCGCTCATGTCTTTTCGGGTATGACAATTCTAATTACTTTTCGATTTCACCTTGCGATTAAATTGCATATTGTGTCTTGCATATTGTTAGCGTTTGAAATTTAAAATTTCTTGCGCTTAAATTGGATATTGGATATTGATCCTTGAAAATTGTCTTTGTTTGAAATTTCTTGCAATTTCATTGCATATTGCATATTGGATCTTGCATATTGTTAGTGTTTGGAATTTCTTCTTAACACATCATCTCAAAAATTTTTTAATCAACTCATCCATCTCTTTCACGTTATCCACAAATACTGTATTGCCATATTTATGAAACCAAGTCATTTGCCGTTTGGCGTATTGATAATTATTTATCACGACCCTTTCTTGTGCTTCTTCCAATTTGATTTTACCCAAAACGAAAGGTATATATTCTTGTACGCTTATGGTGGAATTCAAAATTTCATTGTCCGGTCCATATTTATCAATCAACTTTTTTACTTCTTCTATCACCCCTAATTCTCGATGTCTTTTTACTCTATTCTCAATCCGTTGTCGGATCAACTCTCGATCCGGCCGAAAAGACAAAACCAAGCTCTGGAATCTATTTATGCTCTCACTTGTCATAAATTTGCCTTTATTTGGGATTTGAAATTTGGGATTTGGGATTTGACCCTTTTCAATCGCCCTTACCAATCTTCTCGGATTTTTTGAGTCAATGTTGGCGTACAAATCCGGATTCATTTTCTTGA
>DAIREY010000083.1:0-2763 GCA_036795335.1 Patescibacteria group bacterium | reverse complement strand
TGCCTACGGTTTTGCCATGTATGTTGGCTATCCGCGCAACTGGTACAATGCCGCCTTGCCTCCGGCTGACGCATTTTATTTCTTGTCATTGTCTTTGCCAATTGTGATTGGCCTCGGATTTCATTTTGGTATCAAAAAAAATATAGCGCGCATTTTCGTTTTTCTAATATCAATTGGGCTAATAGCGATGGTAATCAATCATCTTTATCCATGGCCAAACTTTTTGATAAAACAAAATGATTCATATCGCTATTTCAATCAAGAGCATACAGTGAACAACGAATTTAACGATACACTTTCAGCGAGTGATCATAATTCCGACTATCGTTGGGCTCATAACAATTCCAATATTGCTATTTGGTTTAATTATGATTACCAAATGCCCCAAACTCGCGATTATTTTTCCCAAGCATTATTAAATCAAGACGATAAATTTTGGTTTGAAAACTCGGTTTTTGCTTTGTCTGACAATTATACCGAGACGAAATATTTACTGGATTGGTTTGCGGTTAAATATTTGTCCGTTTCTTATCCCAATTTCAATTTTGCCAAATTTGATCAAAATGATGATTTGTTTAAACCAATCGCTTCTAACCAAAATAATGATCCGAACAATAAAATATCAACTTATGAATATCTTAATCCCAGTCCAATCTTGTCGGCCACCAATGCCAAATCAATATTGATTATCGGTGATTCGTCAAGCTATCACAATTTTATGCTGAGTTTGTCCGGAACCGATTATGACAGTTCATATATTATTCCGGTTCAAGGAGAGCAAACTCTGGATTTGTATAGTTTGGATGAATTGCAAAAAATTTGACGCGGTAATGCTCTATAATTTTAATTATTTGGAGAAAGAGCGGGCTTTCAATTTGCTAGATCAATATGTCAGTAATGGCGGTTCACTATTGGTCGAATCAGCAGCCGTCTTGTCCAAGCCGGGTGGAGAAATCGCCTTTTTACCTTTGCCGGTGACAAAAATTCAGCCGGGTGACTTTGGCGAAACATTTGATTTGAAAATAAACAACCAGATGTTGAACAGCGAAAATAACGAACAAACAGATTTCGGGCCGGCTGTTTATGGAGACGATTTGCCATGGAGCATGTTATATTCCGAACCGGCCGATTTGCGTTCGGATGCCTATCCGATCGTCACCAATCACGACAAAGTAATTGTGGCCGGCAACAAATATGGTCAGGGACAGGTGGTTTGGAGCGGCTATAACATGTTTTACCATTATAATAATTTTCACGCCCCGGATGAAAAAGAATTTATCATCGATATACTTGCACAAGTATTGCATCTAAATGGCTATCAAAATAAAACTCAAAACGCCACTATCACTGATCCATCACAGAGAGAAATCGTCCTTGACGACCAAAATCAATATAGTGGAATTTTACTTAAAGAAAATTATTTTCCGGCTTGGGGAGCGACCATCAACGGTCGAACGACCAAGATTTATCCGGCTGGTCCAAATATGATGTATATTCCTTTGAGCCAACGAGACGCAGGGGCGAAAATTACATTTGTCTATCATTATCTAACTATTCAAATTATTGCCACTGCAATATCCGGACTTTATCTATCATGGCTGGTTTATTCATTGCTCTGGCTGCCACATTTTGTTCCGCCGCTTTTAGATGTTTCTCCGCCAGCTAATCTGATTGTAAAACCTCTTCGTTCACGTAGTAAAACAAGCAAGAAGGCCAGTGCCAAGAAAAAGATCAAGAAGAAACAATTAAAAAAATAATAATATTCTAAAAAAAACAAAAATAAAAAAATATCATGAAAAAGACTACCAATCGCAAAATCGTTATCATTCCCACTTACAATGAAGCCGGCAATATTCAAGAATTGATAGAAGAAATCTTTATGATCGTGCCGGATGTCGATATTTTGATTATCGACGACAACTCCCCGGACAACACGGCTGGCATCGTGAAAAAACTGCAAGCATTTTATCCACATTTATTTTTATTGGAACGCGCCGGTAAATTAGGACTGGGTACGGCATATTGCACCGGTTTTAAATATGCGCTGAAACATGGCTATGATTATATTATGGAAATGGATGCCGACTTTTCTCATGACCCAGCCGTGTTGGAAAACTTTTTCTTGCATATTGAAAATTATGATTTAGTGATCGGTTCTCGTTATGTTGCTGGCGGGCGGTTGGTAAATTGGCCATTTATACGTTGGCTACTGAGCTATGGAGCCAGTTTGTATATACGTTTGATAACTCGTTTACCCATCAAAGACACGACAGCCGGATTTAAATGTTTTCGGCGGGAAGTTTTGGCGTCGATTGATTTGGATCATATCATTTCTGAAGGCTATTCGTTTCAAATCGAAATGCACTACAAAGCCTGGAAACAAGGTTGGAAAATTAAAGAAATTCCCATCACCTTTGTCGATCGTTTGGCCGGGCAATCCAAAATGAATTGGAAAATTATTTTTGAAGCCTTGTTGATGCCGTGGAAGTTGAGGTTGGCGCCGGTTTTTGAAGAAATAAAACAGGATATTCAACACTAATAAATTCGCAAAGATACATTAAAGATGACTAACGCCGCGGGAAAAATTTCCGGCGGTTTTGGTTGATGGCAAAGCGCAAGAAATCTCAAAGTCCAAACGAAGACAATGATCAAGGATCAATATCCAATATGCAATTTAATCACAGGATGAAATTGAACAAAACATATCTTGTCATACCCGAAAAGACATGAGCGAAGCGAATATTCTTTATCGGGTATCTCATT
>DAIREY010000082.1:0-2921 GCA_036795335.1 Patescibacteria group bacterium | reverse complement strand
TACGCTCGTCAAGTCCGTGGTAACAAAACCTACGGCGGTGCTGAAACATATCTACCCCTACGTGTCGTTACCGCTGGTGTGATTCCTATTATCTTTGCAATGTCTATCATGATTTTTCCAAATGTGATTGCCAATCTGTTCGGCAATGCGCATACTGCCTGGGTTGCTTCGGCCGCCAAAGGCTTGCAGGAAATTTTTAAGAACCAATATTTCTACGGTATATTCTATTTCCTTATGGTTGTTATTTTTACATTTTTTTATACCAGTGTTGTTTTTCAACCGGACAAAATTGCCGAGAATATGCAAAAACAAGGTGGCTTTATTCCTGGTGTTCGTCCCGGTTCTCAAACCACCAAATTTTTATCTGACACGATGATTCGTATCACGGTTTTTGGCGCATTGTTCCTAGCTTTTGTTGCCGTTGCTCCGTTGATTCTCGAAAAAGCCTTAAACATCAATAGTCTATTGGTTACCGGTACCGGCTTGTTGATTTTGGTTTCCGTCACTATTGATACAATTAAGCAAGTTAAATCAAATATTCTTATGCGTTCATACGAAGATATGTATTAATACGACTATTTTCTCGTTTGTTATTTTTTTAAACCTCAATTTTCGCCGCCAATCATGTTATGTTAAAAATGATGATCGGAATTTGAGGTTTTTTTATTTAAAAAATATTTCAAGCCAATTTTATTTTTATAATATATAAAAATGCATACCATCTTAATTACCGGTGTACCTGGTGTCGGTAAAACATCTATTGCTGAAAAAATTTCATCCAAATATTCCCTTCCCATTACCAATTTTGGTGATGTATTATTTGACTTGGTTACCACCAAAAAACCGGCCATTGCTCACGTTGATGAAATGCGCACCAAACTTACCTACAAAGAATACAAACGTTTCCAACAACAAACCGCTCGCCGTATTATCAAAAAACCGGGAGACAAAATTGTTACCTCTCACCTCTCGATTGATACGCCCACCGGATTCAAACCGGGCTTTCCGTTGGAGATCGTCCAAATAATTCAGCCGGATATTATTTTTATTATTGAATCTCCATTAAGTGAAATCAAACAACGTCGTGAACAAGACGAAAGCGATCGCGATCGCGGCCAAAATTTAGAAAATTGGATTGATTTTCATCAAAATTACAATCGTGCGTTGGCGGCTAGTTATTCATTCTATACCGGCAATTATTGTTATCCAATTTTAAATCGCCAAGGGATGTTGGAAGAAACCTTTGCTGAAATCGATCACGTTATTTCCAAAATTATTTTTTAATTTTCAATCCTGCGCCTCAATTGCATATTGTTTTTGTTTGAAATTTGAGATTTGGAATTTGGGATTTCTTGCGTTTTCACTTGGATATTGGATATTGATCATTGCATATTGTTATTGATGAGATACCCGATAAAGAATATTCGCTTCTCTCATGTCTTTTCGGGTATGACAATATCAGTTTGTTATTTATTTTTACCTTGCGATTTCATTGCATATTGCGTATTGAATCTTGCATATTTTTTTGTTTGAGATTTGAAATTTCTTGCGATTTCAATTGGATATTGGCTATTGATCCTTGCATATTTTATTGTTTTTATTTTTAACCAAATTTATGCTTTCATTTGACGACCCACAAATCAATCAAAAATATTTAGCCATGAAACATGGTGGTGCCATATTGCACCGCATTATTCATGCCGCTCAAGAAAAATGTTATCCCGGTGCATCGGCATTCGACATTGATTGTTTTTGTTTCCAAGAAATTAAAAAAAATAATTGTGATCCGACATTTCTCGGTTACAATGGTTTTCCTGCTTCGCTTGTACTGTGTTTAAATGAAGAAGTGGTACACGGTATACCAGTTAAAGAAAAAATCATCAGCAATGGCGATTTGGTTACGTTAGATTTGGGTTTAACTTATCAGGGATATGTCGTTGACATGGCCATTAGTTTTGTTGCCGGAGATTTACCGAACAGACCGGCTGTCCAACTGATCAAAACCACTCAAAAAGCTTTGTATAGTGTTATCGATATATTACGCCCCGGTGTTCATATTGGCGATATTGGCTATTTGGTTGAAAAAACCGCCATTCAAAATTCTGCCCATGTTATATATGAATGCGCCGGGCATGGAGTTGGCAAAGCCATGCACGAAAAACCAACCATCGCCAACTATGGTCAATCCGGCCAAGGCCCAATCTTGCATATCGGTCAAACCATTGCTATTGAACCAATCATGGCTCTGGGCACCAACTACACGGAAAATTTAAATGACGGTTGGACCATTGTCACCGAAGATGGGTCATTGGCTGCTCAATCGGAACACACCGTCATCATTACCCCTGATGGTTGTGAGATTTTGACTATTGAATAATTGGTTACAAAGCAAATATTACCAACCAATAAACAAACAATAGATAATAAAAAAAATAGTACAAACATTTTTTTTGAGAAAAATAATTCTTGCAATTCCAATTGGTTATTGGATATTGAAAATTGATTATTGTTTCCTGTTTGAAATTTGAAACTTGAAATTTCTTGTGATTAAATTGCATATTGCATATTGCGTCTTGCATATTTAATTGGATATTGATCCTTGATTATTGCTCTTTCTCTTCTCGAATGATCACGGGGTCTGGGGGCGAATCTGCGTAGTTACTACGCTAATTAATATTTAGTAATGGCCAAAGCATTATGAGCCCCCAGTGCTTTTTGGTACTTTTTGGCAACAAAAAATACAAAGAAAATTGTTGTTTTATTAAAAACTAATTTATTCCTGTTTGGAATTTGAAATTTGAGATTTCTTGCATATTTGCATATTGCATATTGCTCGTATTTAAGATTTCTTGCGATTCCAATTGATTATCGGATATTGATCCTTGATTATTGTCACGAATGAGATACCCGATAAAGAATAT
>DAIREY010000016.1:0-15315 GCA_036795335.1 Patescibacteria group bacterium | reverse complement strand
TAACTAACAAACCACCTGCTGCCAACTTACCATCAAACAATTGCCAAGAGTGCGTATCCACCTTCGAATCATAAACCCATTTTTGTGTTTGTTTATAATTGTTGGTAATAATTATATTCTGTTTGTATTGTCCTTTGTTTAAAATATCAATAAAACCATTTACTCCCACAAACATATTCGAAAACGGCACTATCGGCCATTTGATTATCTGACTACCATTTACGACTTGCATCGGTTTGATGTATATTTTTTTTACATCTCCAAAATCGACATGTAGTTCATCAATTCCGTATTTTACAATCACATCACAACCAATTTTTCTCATTAGCCGCTCTTTGGAATTTTCCATGTCTTCCGTTCGGCAAAGTTTTCCGTATATCTCGCATTTGTTTTTCGATTCACCTTTTTCTACCGATGCAATTTTCACCAAAGTTTTATTATCAAAAAACAATTGAATCCGTTCACCACTACCCGCCACTATTATTTGCCACACATCTCCTAACACCGCAAACTCTCCTTCATCCGCAACCTTTGACACCCGCTGATAACCGTTTTCAATCAATTTGCCGGATAATTCCGCAAAACCATATTCTCCTCCTTTATCCAAAATCAACTTTTCATGATACGTAAAACTCCAACTATTCTTCCATTCTTCCATCGACGAAATAATAATCCCTCCCTTTCTTTGGAAAACCAAAAGCTGATTATCTAATTTTTTTAAATCTTCCAAATTTATTTGCGACCAAGAATTGGGCAATAAAATATTTTTTATCCTCCAGTTGTTGACATTATCAGACACTTGTCTAGCCATTATTTGGTCATCAGTTAACAACAGCACTTTGTACCGAGCAAAAATTGATAACAACAATCCAATATATCGATCGTCAATATTGTTTATTGTTACTTTCTTTGACAATAAGCAATCTCGATGAAATTTTCCCCATTCCAAAGAATTTTCTATTAATATTTTATTTATATCTTCAATTTTCATAAAAATACACTTGACATATTTTAATTTGTATGCTAAATTGTAAATGGATTGATAACCAACATTTAAAAAACACCAAATTAAGCTTGTATTGCTTGTTTATGGAACATTAATTAGCTTTTTACCCTCCTTTTAAGCTAATTACAATTTTTTACTATAAACAAGCTTATAAGCTTAATTTACCTTCATTATCAAAAAATACCTGATAAAATGCCTTTGGAGACTGTTAGCTTTTGCCCTCCTTTTAGCTAACAACTTTACTCCACAGGCAGTTTATTGGGTATTTTTTTATTAAACAAATTCATACATTTGGTTATTTCCTTACCCACTATACACTCCAAGGCATTTATCCAATTATCAATCTCTCCAACAATCAGATTCGTTTCCTGTTTAGAAAATTTACCCAACACATAATCAATTCCTTGTTTATTTTTGAAACTATCAAGACTGCTTTTGCCAATACCCAATCTCAACCTCACAAATTGCGCCGTTGATAAACAATTTATAACCGATTCCACACCGTGATGTCCGGCATGACCGCCACCCAATTTAATATTTATCCGGCCCAACTCCAAATCAAGATCATCATGTACAACCACTAAATTAGCAATATCGATTCGATAATAATCAAGTACCTTTTGTATACAATTACCCGACAAATTCATATATGTCATCGGCTTCACCAATAATATTTCTTGATCATTATTTATCATCCTTACCATCAAAGCATTCATCTTTTTGTTTTCCCGAAAAACATCAGCTCTATCATGTATTTTATTCATCTTTTCCAACCATTTATCCAACAAAACAAACCCGACATTGTGTCGAGTATTGTCATATTCTTGCCCTACGTTTCCCAAACCTACAACAACTTTCATTATAAAAAAATTAAAATCCGGGCAAACCCATATCACCGGCTACTTCTTTCATTTTGTCCGATGCTACTTGTTGTGCTTTTTTCAAAGCCTGAGCAATTGCGTCCTTCAAACCTTTTTCAACGGTGCTTTTATTTTCGGCTGTCAATAAAGATTCGTCAATGTTCACTTCTTCCACTTTCTGCTCACCATTAAAAACCACTGTTATTTTACCATCCAAACTTGTCGCTTCTATTAATAAATCCTGTAATTCTTTTTGGATCTTTTTAGCTTTTTTTTGTAATTCGTACAACTGCTTAGCTTGTGCACCTTTTTCTTTGACTGTATCCCAAATACCCATTTTGTTTGTAATTAATATTGTTATTAATATAAAATCTATTTCTTTCGCACTATCTCAATATTGATATCCAAATACATTTGTCCGCCAAAATCAATCTTTACCGGATATTTACCCAATTTTTTATCCACTGCGCCAAGATCGATATTGATTTTTTTGGCATTTACCTTTTCTTTCTCCAACACTTTTTCGATATCTTTTCGCACCACTGCCGCAAACAGTTTTCCTTCTTCCGTTGCCTTTTTTTCTATCACAAAATCTTTGCCCGACAAATTCTCCACTTGCAATTTTATCTCTTCAATCTCTTTTTCGTATTTTTCTCTCGCCTTTTGCAACTTATCTTGATAATAGCTTATCTGTCCTGGTGAAGCGACCACTGCCAATCTCATCGGAATCAAGTAATTTCTGGCATAGCCTCTCTTTACTTCCAAGATATCTCCCACCTTTCCCAATTTTGGCACGTTATCCATCAATAGTACTTTCATAATTCTTGCATTAAAAAATATCAATTAAAAAATCATACGATTTTGTTCAATACACATAAAACCATTATAACATTTTTTACTCTGAGAGCAACAACTCTTTAGCTTTATTATATTGTACATCATCCTGATTATCTGCATACTCTACCGCTACATCCGGCTTAATACCTTGCTTGCGCAAATTTACTCCGGAAGGCGTCAACCACTCGGCAATCGTCAATTTCAAAGCCGAACCATCACTCAATTTTTCCACTACTTGCACCGATCCTTTACCATAGCTTTCTTCTCCCACCACTTGACCACGATGATTGTCTTTGACCGCCCCGGCCAAAATTTCCGCCGCACTGGCACTGGCGCGATCGATCAATACCACCAATTTCACACTTTCATACTCATCACCAGCCTTGGCTTTGTATTGTTCATTGATTTGTTTGTCATTGCTTTCGGTAACTATTATACCATCCGCCAAAAATTTGTCCGCCAATCGCACCGCCGAATCAAAATATCCACCCGGATTTCCCCGCACATCGATAATCACTCCTTTCTTTTGAGCAACATCAATATTTTTCATTTTGTCGATAAATTCTTGATCGGTATTTTCATCAAAACGGGTAATTCGTACATTCGCCACATCATTATCCTCAGTCACATACACACTGTCCGCCACTATTTTCCGCCTTTCTGTTTTTATATCCAACACTTTATCATCACGCAAAATCATCAACGTCACTTGACTACCATCCTCGCCTTTGATTAAATTGGCAATTTCTCCCAACGACTTATCAATTACATCGTTATCGTTGACAGCCAAAATCACGTCGCCCACTTGCAAACCAGCTTCTTTGGCTGGCGAATTGTCCAGCACGGTTAATATTTTTACTTTTCCACTTTCCAAAACTATCTCCACTCCAATTCCTTCAAATTCTCCGCCCAGATCATCCCAAAAAACTTTGGCTTCTTCCGGATCAAAAAATTCGCTATATGGATCATCCAAAGATTTAACCAAACCACGCGCCATCCCGTAATACAATTTTTGATTGTCAACTTCGCCCAGATATTCCGTCTTAATTTTGTTATTCACATCTTTCAAAATATCACCTTCCCCTTGCCAAAAACTCAAAGTAGAAGACAAATCCCTAACATAATTTTGTGAACCGGTGCAAGCACATCCCAAAAAAAACGCTGCCACGATCAACAACATCACAAAGAAATACTTTATATATCTCAAAAATTTATTGTTCATCTATTTTTTTAGTTATTTTTTATATACCATACTACCTTTTATAACAATGGAGAAAAATCGCTCACATTGTTGATATCAAAATCATAATCAGCCAAGTCTCCATAATAAAACGAATTTGTATTCTCGGTTTTTATTTTATACAAATAATAAATAAACATTTGCAAAACCATCAAAGTCAACAATGGAGCAACCAACTCTTTGGTCCTAGGCACAAATATTACATCGTCATACCGACCATCGATATTTTGTGCTCCTTCAAATGTAAACAAAACTACTTTAATACCACTTTCTTTTATCAAAGACAACATTGCTAAATTTTCCTCATAAGCTGAATCATTTTGCAATAAGTACAATACAACGTGATTCTTATCCAAATGTCCAATACCACCGTACTTAAGATAATTTAAATCATAATTATCCACTTCCATATTGTGCAAACTGTCAGCTGCCAAAGCAATTTGATCACCAATTACCGAAGCATATTTAAAACCAACAATTACAAAATTACTATTTTGGCTGTATTTTTTTGCCACATGCTCAATTTTCAAAGCATTATTCAACAACTCCTTCATCCTCACAGGCAATTGCTCAAGAGCATTAATAATTTCCCGACCGGAAGATGGTGACAATCCTTTCAAACGACCAATAAACAATGTCAACAAAACCATTGCCACCAACTGCGACATAAATGAACGAATCGACATAGTCGTCAAGGAAGGTCCGGAATGCAAATATATTCCGGCCGACGTTTCACGCGCTAATACACTACCAACAGCATTGGTAATACCAAAAACATTTATACCCAACTGTTTGGCTTCCCGCAAAGCCGCCAAAGTGTCATCAGTTAAACCGGATTGACTGACAATAAACAACGCCCCTTCGTCTCCAATCGTAATATATTTTTTGTACCTCATTTCCAACCCGGAATATGAGCTCACATTTATCGCCACATAATCTTCGATAAACTTTTTGGCAATCTCTGCAGTATAATAGCTGCTGCCCGACCCAACGAAAGTCAGATGTTTCACTTGTCTTAAATATTCTTTGTATTCCATCAACCCACCAAAATGAGCCGTCAATTGCTGTTTATCAATTCTACCAGCCAAAGTATTCTTGACCATTTCCGGATGTTCAAAAATCTCTTGCTCGATATTTACCAAATCATTTTTTACTTCCACTCGACTATCTATCTTTTCAATCGTTTTGGACAATACATTGATACTTCCTCCAGAAATCATGGAACTAACAAAACCATCCGCTTTGACCACCATCATCTCTTCATCGTTCAGATAAACTACTCGATCAGTAAACGGATATATCAATTTTTTGTCCGCTCCCACCCAATATTCACCATCACCAATTCCCAAAATCATACCCATTCCGGCGTTGGCTACAATCATTTCATTTGATTGCTTGTGTAAAAAAATCAGTGCATAAGTCCCTTTTATATCTTTTAATGACATTCTTACCGCCTCCGCGAAATCACCTGTATAATTTTTTTCCACCAAATGCGATAATACTTCCGAGTCAGTATCCGATCGAAAAACATGTCCCAATTGCTGCAACTCATTTTTTATTATTCTGTAATTTTCAATAATACCTTTGTGCATCACCAAAAAATCACCCGTGCAATCAAAAAACGGATGAATATTCTTTTCTTCAATAGCTCCATGTGTCGCCCAGCGCAAGTGAACGGCGCCAATATTTTCCTGACATTCATAACCGATCAAATTCTTTTCCATCAAATCAATGTCACCAATTTTTTTCTTGACCAAAAAACCTCTTTCACCTTTCATGGTCAGACCAATCGAATCATAATGAAAATCACGCATCAGTTTCAAACCTTGCAAAAGATTCGGCAACGCTTTATTTTTACCTACATATCCAAATATTCCACTCATATTATCTCCATTATATTCTTCAAATCTATCATAACACAA
Organism: Patescibacteria group bacterium; assembly: GCA_036795335.1. Classification (GTDB taxonomy): domain Bacteria; phylum Patescibacteriota; class JAHJAL01; order JAHJAL01; family JAHJAL01; genus DAIREY01. The sequence continues at coordinate 9,450 of DAIREY010000016.1, read as the reverse complement.
TTTATAATAAACAATGTAAAAAATATTTTATTGTCTCATTTTTTATAACATGCCCCATTCTCACCCGGGTGATTTCGGCCAAACCACCAATTTTTCCGGTAAAAAATCCGCCAAAGATAGCAAAACGATTAACGCCATCGGCAATATTGACGAATTGATTGCTTACCTCGGACTCATTCGCTACATCGATCCACCCGCCGCCGATTTTATCAAAAAAATTCAACAACAACTGATCTCCACTGCTGCTGAAATATCCGGTTGTTCCGATACTATTACGTACTGCACCACTGCCGAGCTGGAAACACAAATATCTATCCTCAAAGAGCACTCACCGACATTAACTTCATTTTATCTTCCCGGTGATAAAGAAAAACCAATCTTTATCAACATTGCCCGCACCGTTTGTCGTCGCACAGAAAGATCAGTAGTAAATATCAAACCGTCACCAAAAAAAGCGGTTCAATTTTTGAATCGCCTCTCCAGCTATCTTTTTCAACTACAAATATTCGCACACTATCACTAATAAATTATTTTGTCTGCACTATAGTGCCGTCATCCGCCACCAATACATAATGCTTAATTTGTTCGTGCAAATAATATTCCTGACATTGATTATTCATATCATCGTCCACTTCAGTCCTGGGACGATGCACTACATCTGCCACCCATTCATCATTGATTCTTCCCAAACATGGCCCTTTTTGCCATTCTTCAGCAGAAAAGGTATCTTTTTTTTGTTCATACAACGACTGTGCTTCCCACGACACTGTAAATCTTTCATCACTGCTAACTCCACCGGTCACTCCGACGATCATTTTTTCTCCCAATTGTTGATTAAAATCGATCAGCGCGCAACCGGACAAAAAATATCCGGCTAGTAACACCAAAACAAAATTTTCAAAAATCTTTCTCATTAACTTGATTATATAGCAAAAAAACAATAACTATTAATTTTTCTTCCCAAACCATAACATAATTTATCAAATATTACAATTATTTTCACATCAAAAAAACACCAACTACTAGTGTTTTCTTCACAAAGTACCACTCTCAGAAGAACATTCAAACTTATTTTACGACCCTGTTTTTTCCTATATTTCTTTAATATTACAACCTCTAAATCTCAATAATCAATTTTTAATAACATGGAACCCCATCCATCATAATTTTTTTGGGTTTTTTAAGTACAATGATCAATCGATATACTTTAAATAAGTGATAATATTTTTTAATATCCCTAAAATTACACTCAAATATTTTAGTTGGGAATTTAAAAATAAATCGTGTGAAATATTTACACTATTCACACAATTGTTTGGTCTTAGTATAAGAAATAGTAAATTTTTGATCACCGATTACAGCTGGCATGGATAATAATTCATCTTGAATCGGAGTATATGAGGCAAAATTACTTTCATCATTTTGCTTAATTATCACCTTACCCATACTATCTTTTGCAAATTCCAAGCCATACGAAGCACCTGGCACCTCTGTGACAACCTTGGCTGGTTGGAGTTTGTAGTCACCAATCCAAACTTCATCAGTGCAATTATTGTCAATGGAAAATGCATCATCTACAGAATTCAAATCGTTAACAGAAGTTTTCAAACAATCAAATTGAGGATTTATAGTTATTCTTGAATTTTGAATCGAAAGATTAAAACCATTTTTACCAATTTTACCGGCAACCGAAATAATATTATACTTTTTATTTCTTAGCATGCTCCACTGTTCCACTCCTAATTGTCTAAAATCATTCACAACAGTTCTTCCTTTTTCATCTTTTGCCAATTTTAGATTAGCCGGCTCGGGATGACTTTCGTATATTCTAATATACGGTAACTTTAGATCCCCAATTACCAAATCTTTATTACACTTATTTGTTACCGTCAAAATTCCACCATTACAATTGTTAATATCAAATTGCAGACAAGCAACCAAAGGAGTTATTTGTAAATCTCGAATAGCCGATTTTCCAAAACAACCACCACCCATACAAAAACCTTCTGTCTTTGTACAAGCTGGAGCAATACTCTGTTCTATTACTTTGCAAGGTTTCGTCATCGGTAAAACAATACCGACAACGAAAAAATGTCCGTTACCAAACATATACTCAGTAAAATATAAAGAAATATACGATTATTATATCTTCTATAGATGGCATCAAAACCGCAAACCACAAAATAAACTATCACGATATCGAATAAAGTTGAAACATAAAATATCCAACTTTCACTTGCATTATAATTTGGATAAATATTTCTTATTGAGTCCACCACGATATTAAAAATCATCAAAGTTGCAAATTGTACCGATAAATAGACAATTCCGTACAGGGGAATACCACAAACCAATAATAACAATAATTTTACCCGAGAGAATCTAAAAAAACTCAAATTTAAACTACCTCTTACAGAATTTTTTTTATTAGCAAATAATTTATAGACACTAAAAACAATACAGCTCAACAAATAAAACCAAACCACATTGACCACTACAAACCAAATCACGAATAGTAATTGGTTAGAAAAATACAATTGGCTTATTGACAACACTGCCAATGCCGGTATTGAAATTATAGTGTCAAAAAAGAGTATCGATACAAAAAAAATATTCGAACTTTTGTTGTCCAAAAATTGAATGAATATTTCAAAAATAAAAAACAAACCAAAGATAATTAATTTGGCTTTGCTTGGCTTTAAAACATCCTTTAACCACATTTAAGGAATTTTAATATTAAATAAAAAACAATTCTAGCAGTTTACAATATTTTTCTGATTCATATTTTCACTTCAAGCCACCAAGAAAATATCCCCACTGACCCAAAGGTACATAAAAATATCTAAACAATAAGTGTTTAACCGGATCAGCATTAATGCCCCGTTCCAATTCAGCAAACATCGCCGGAGTAGTTTTACCTATTTTTATTTCATTACTCATTAATAGAGAAAAAACATAATCATCGGCAAAACTAGTCAAAAAATCCTCATCAACCTCTTGTTTATAATTTAATGTGTACAATCTACCAGCTTCAGCTAAATTACCGATTAAAATTTGATAAATTATTTTACTGTCATTGATTTCAGCTGAAGTAACAGTCATGCAATCAATTTTATTTACATCATATAATTGATCAATTTTAGTCAAAATTGATGCCAAATCAGTAGTTGATTTAATTTGTATCGCATATGGCAAATAATTTGCATACGTACAAGCCATTAATTTACGTTCGGTACTATCTAAATCATTACTCAAATAATAACTCGTATATAATTCATCCAAACTACTCAATCCTCTCAAAAAAATTCGATCAGTAATTTTTTGGTCATCCACATAAAAAACATAGGGATAAAAATCACCCAATATTAACATATTACTCTTAAAACTTTGTCTTTGATTTTTATTATACTCAAAATGTTTATAATCTGTTTCCAAATATTTTTTCCACAAGGACGAACTCTCCGTAAAACGAGCTGTTGCCATTCGCATCATTCCCAATATCTTTAACTCCGCTTCATAATCAAAATAATTTCTTTCTGGATCTTGATTATATGCCATTTCAATTCTATTCAAGCGATATGTTTCCACATAACTACCACCAACCAAAAAAACCAAATACAGAATAAATACCACACCCAACAAAACCAATAAACTGTTGATTAATTTTCTCATTTTTATTTTTTTCTACAAAGTACCGCCACGGAGAATCGAACTCCGATTACCAGATTGAAAATCTGGTGTCCTAACCGTTAGACGATGGCGGCAAATTAACAAACGTACAATATTCAATTTACATGAATCATCATTAAATTTCAAATACTTAATTTTTTTCACAAAAAATTCACAACTTCTCGGCATTGGCGATAATCCGCAAAAAACTTCTCGCTTTCAAACTGGTTCCACCGATCAACAAACCATTCACCTGCGGCTGTTGCAAATATTTCTTGGCATTCTTGGCATTGACGCTACCACCGTACAAAAAACGAGTTCTCTCAGCCATATCAAAACTATATTCATCCTTCAACCAATTTCTCAATCCCATAATAATCCGATTTACATAGATCGGATCGGCTGACATCCCACTGCCAATCGCCCACACCGGTTCATAAGCAATCACCACTGCTCTCGCTTCTTCTTCTGTCAAGCCATTCAAACACTCCATCATATCCACTCCGATCTCCGCCACGTCCACCGAGGCAATAAATCTTTTCTCACCCAGACACAATATCGGCGTCAAACCGTGTTTCAAAGCCAGCTTGATTTTTTTGTTTATCAACACTCCGGTTTCCGCAAAATAGTGCCGCCTTTCCGAATGTCCCACAATCACATATTTGGCCCACTTGTCGATCATCCCCACCGCCACCTCGCCGGTAAACGATCCGCTCTCCTCCCAATGAATATTCTGTACCCCGATATTCACATTATCGACATACCCGCCGGCCAGCAAAGATAATTGTTCCAAAAACACTACCGACGGACACACCACAGTCTGCACTTGATTTGCCTCTACTCCATTGCAAAGCTGTTCCAGCAACTTTTCTGCTCGTTTGATATCCAAATTCATCTTCCAATTACCCACAATCAAAAATCTTTTTGGTTCAGTTTGATTCATTTTCTATTGATAAACTAAAATTTTTCAATCCATTTTTTCAAATCTGCTTCACTGATTGTGCCATTTTTCAGCTCTTTGGCTTCCCCGTCCACAAACATCACAAAAGTCGGGATACTCATTACTTGATAATTGGACGCGATTTCCGGAAACTTATCAACATCAACCGTCATTACTTTACAATCCGGTTTTTCTTCCGCAATTTTTTCCACTACCGGTTTCATCATCTGGCAAGGACCACACCACAAGGCATAAAAATCCACCATGGTTTTACCGACTTTGATTTGCTCTTTGAAATCATCCTTATTTTCCAATTCAATTACTTTCCCCATTTGTCACCTCCAAAATAACATTTTATTTTATAAAAAGATTTATTAATTTGCGCTATGCCGACTTGTAAACCATATGTATATTGCTCCCATACCGCCAAGCATCAACACAAAACCAAGCAGACCGCCCACAATCGGAATCAGACAAACAACTTCCACGATCAACAAGCCAAGTAACGCCGCCCAAATCTGCGCCGATAATTTTTGATCTTTTCTACCCAAAATCGCACTACCAATTGACAACGCAGCTACAATCTTGGCCACATATAACAAGATAAAATACATTACCAAAGCAATTATTCTCAAAGGCAAACCAACAATAGTCACCATTAAAATCACTGACAAAATCGGCATTACAATCAATATCAACAAACCGTACAACAACGACCACCCCATTTTGGCCGTAAAATTATATGACGAACGATGCGTCATACCGGGTAACAAACATATCATCACAATCGCCGTCAATATTAGCATCAACAAACCAACCACAAAACCAGTGACTTGCGCCGCCAAGCTGGCACCAAACAAACCGGCCATTCCCGCTGCTCCGATTTTGGCTCCGGTCTCCGTATCTATCGAGGGAATATTGGCATTGATATCGGTATATTGTGAAAAATTCACTTCTCCACCAACTTGCCCATCCGCAAGATTGGTCAATTCTTCTTTGGCTTTATAATTTAAATTTCCCAAAACTTTGGCATCCGACGTCATACTGAATTCCTCAGCATTTACTTGCAAATTACCATTTACTACACCGGACAACACCACCTTTCCACCTGCTGCATAAACATCATTTTTACAATCACCGTCCAATCGCACGTATCCGCCCGCCGCATACAAATCACCATTGATCACTGCCGCTTTCTCCACGTTGACTTGTCCTCCGGCCAACATGGCGTCACTGCCAACATTGGCATTCAAGTTCACCATGCTACCGGCAATCTTGGTATCATCGACTATCTCGCCCCCTATCGTTACTTGATTGCCCAACACATTCAAATCGTCACCATACTTGCCACCAATATCGATCATATTACCTGCCACATAACCATCACCCGTCACTTGCATGTCACCGTCCACAAAAGCACCACCAATCATTATGTCATCTTCATATGTCTTGCCCATCATATCCAACGACTCCCCACCTTCAAAATTGACTTTCGCTAAAGCCAAAGACATATTGGAAAAAATCAAACCAACCGCCATCACCACCCCGATTGCTAATTGCAAATACTTTCTCATTTTTTTTAGTTAGAAATAATTTATCTACTTTTTTATATTAACAAAAGTAAAATACAAATCACAAATTTATGAAGAAAAATTTATAACTATTTGCAACCATTAATGACTATATAGTAAAATAAAAGAAATCTGATACTTATTTCACCTCTTCCGAAAAATTTGGAAGAGGCTCTTTTTTTTATACCCCTACCCCACGAAAAAGCTATTTACAATCAAAAAATTTCTATATATAATCAAATCGCACAGAAAAACCAAATTTTTCATTTAATTAAGTCACCTTTTCTTTAATGAAGGTGGCTTAAAAAATTTCTTGACCACTTATTGCATCTTTAATATATTTTACATAAGAACTACTTTCAAAAAAGCCACAAAGTCACTTGGCAGAAAACAACAAGTGACTTTTATTTTTACCATTCTCCATTCGACAATTGCATTGTGTTTTGCTATATTTAAACAAACAAAATAACCAGACAAAGGCTAAAAATATTTGTTTTTCAAAGCTGCTCAACACAAAAGCGGCTTTTGATCTTGACAATCACCATCTATTGCGATTACAATCGAACCAAATATAAATCATATTTTCCTTCATGAAAAGACCTGTCCAGGACCGGTCTTTTTCTTATACCAAAAAATTGGTTAAAGCATTTGAAATAAAGACCAAACATTTCGGATAATCTATTTTGATTATCCTCTTTTTTTGTCACAATATATGTATAACCACCAACAAATAAATATAAATTTTCAACAAATTGCCAATCTATGGCTCAAATATTGTCAAAACAATCTTCCGAACACCAATGGAGAATTGTCGTTGATCAACAACCAAAATATTTATCATCAGACATTGATTGCCATTCACAACAACAACATTGCCGGCAGCTTGGGCCCCAATAAAATATTGGACCATCTATCAAACTCCCATGGGAAATTAGATTTATTCTATATTCAGAAAGACAAAAGAAATCAACATTTTGGCACAAAACTATTGTCAACAATTATGAAACACTTTAAAAAACGTCAAGCCAAATACACTATTTTTAAGGTTGAAACAAATAATCAATCAGCCCTGTCTCTCTATCAAAAACTAGGTTTTCAAATAATTGCCAAGATGGATTATTTGTCATACCGAAAGTTTTGAACATGTCCAACCTCAGCAATGATCCTTGTTTTCGCTTTGAAAATATCTTATTATTATATTAATAAAAAAAGAGAAATCTTCACGAGAGCAAAAACTTTTTTTGAAAAAGGCTAACCATAAGCCTTTTTTCTTTTATCGTTTCTCCTTTCATTAAACCCCACCAGTATTCCCGACACTTTCTAAATTTAAATTTATCTATTTTCTACAACAAAAAAACCTCTTTGAATTCCATCTTGTTTATCAGTTATGGCTAACAAAATTTGTTGCAATGTCGCTTCTTTAAAATTTGGCGGCTCAGGGTCTCCAACAACAACAGTTTTTGTCTTTTGATCATAATCAGCAATAACACTAAAATGTCCTCCATATTTTGGAGAATTTGGAAGAAATATCTCAGTATGAAATCTTATTATGACATCTTTTTCATCAGTTAAATTTTCTAAAAAGAAATTTTCCAGATCTTTTTCATTATCAAAAAAATATTGTTCTGATATTTTAAGAGGAATATTATATTTTTGAAAAAATCCATTAATTGAATACCCTTTATTAAAAATTTGTGTACCAAAATTTTTGGAATCAGTTCCTTTCGGCATTATTTTTACTTTTCCTTCTTTAATGGTATCTTCATCAATAAATTTGGCAAATTTTTCTGGGATTCGAAGTCCTAATTCCGAACCAATTGTCATCGGGTCAAGTATATCAAAACCTCTTCGATATAATATCCATTGCAAAGTAGTCGGAACACAACAAAAAGGAAATTGGTGAAATGGTCGATATTTAAATCGCAATAAATTCTTCATTTGACATAATCACTGTTATAAATAAAATAATTAACCCCTTCTTAGTATATAACACTTAAAAGGGGTAAAATAATTTTTATTAGCCATAAACTCCTTCTGAACCATTTTCACACGCAACCATCACATTTTCGAATATTACTTTTAATTCCTGAATTGATTCTTTACTAATACCTAAATCAACTTCCACGAATTTTTGTTCATCCATTTATTTCACCCCCCCTCTTAAAAAAACTTGTTAATTAAATCCGTTTTCTTCATGCCATATTCTTTTCAGAAAATCAACAAAATTTGACAAACAATTACCTTTTAATTCACATATTAAACGTAACGTTTGATCGAATATAGTTCTTTTAAATTGGCAATCGTTTATAGATATCTCAAATAGATTGTTATGCTTTAAATATGAATGATATGCGCATCCTCCTCCACACAAAAAAGCAAATTGACAATCAATACAATCACTGTTCCTATAACCGGGACTATCACCAAGTTGTTTGTCATACAATGTAGCATGTTTGATTATTTGTTCAGTATTTAATTCAGAGATATTGCCAAAACTTAATTCTTTCATTCCTATAAATCGATGGCAAGGATATAGTTGTCCATCTGCTGAAACAGCCATATATCCCACACCTGCATCACAATGTGATTTTGATCTTCTTTTGGTTAATATGGAAGCAATAACTCTGGTAAAATTTCTCAAATCAAAATATTCTCCTTGTTTTATTTTATCAATATAATAATCAAGTAGTATTTCTGATGAATTCAGAAACTTAGTGAAATTAATCGCATCAATATTAAAGTCAAGTTCATACATGATTCTTTTAAAACCTAACGAATTAATATGTTGAATGACTTCATTGACATTATAATTATGATCAGAAATAGTAGTTCTTATCAGAACAGGCATGATATTTGAAATACCGCTGAAATTGTTCATAATATCTGAATATGTCCCAGTATTATTTTTATATACCCTAGTTACATCATGTTGATTTTCGTTTCCATCGAGACTTAATGATAGGACAAATTTTTCTTTTTTGAAAAAATCTATATGTTCCTTTTTTAGTGTTGTGCCATTAGTTATAGTAGCAAATCTTAAATTAATATCATTTTTTGCCTTGAATTTGGCAAAGTTTGTAATATTTTTAATAAAATCAAATCGTAACAACGGCTCACCTCCAAAAAAGGTAATAGTTGCATTCTCTCCATCGGATTTACGAATATTGTCAAATAATGTCTCAATTGATTTTTGTGCAGTCTCTTCTGACATTATATAACCGGGTTTATCCCATTTTCCTTGATTACCATAACAATATTTACAACCCATAT
>DAIREY010000015.1:0-15568 GCA_036795335.1 Patescibacteria group bacterium | reverse complement strand
CGGAAGGTGGTGGCGAAGGTTCTGACGCCGCCGCACCGATTGCTTTGAAGCTAATCAATAAATACTTTGAAAAATATCCACCGAGTTAAAATTATTTTTTATTTTCTTAACTTAAAAAGACATGATGCAAATTTTGGATGGCAAATTGCTGGCCGAAGACATGATAACGGAGATAAAAACAAAAATTCAAAATCTAAAGATAAACGGTATGCAACCCAAACTGCAAATCATCCAGGTGGGTGACAATAGTGAATCTTCAACTTATGTTAGAATGAAAAGAAAAAAAGCGGAGGAGATCGGAGCTATTTGCAATGTCGACAATCTACCGGTACAGGCTACTGCCGACGAATTAATGATTTTGATCGACAAATATAACAAGGATCAAACAGTACACGGTATTTTGGTACAAATGCCCTTGCCGGATCATTTGCCAAAACAAAAAATCATTAATTTGATCAATCCAGCCAAAGACGTGGATGGATTAACAGCTGCCAATCAAGCCAAACTGTTGCAAAATGATCCGACCGGTTTGGTACCGGCCACGCCGCGAGGCATCATGATTATGTTGGAAAGATACAAGATCGAACTCAATGGGAAAAAAGTGGTAGTAGTCGGGCGCAGCCATTTGGTCGGCTTGCCAACAGCTTTGTTATGTTTGCACAAAAATGCCACCGTTACAATTTGTCATTCCCAAACATCCAACTTGATGGCGGAAACCGCCGATGCCGATGTGCTAATCATTGCTGTCGGTCGGCCAAAAATGATTACTGAGGAATATGTCAAACCCGGGGCGACGATTATCGACGTGGGTATCAGTCGAACTGATGATGGACTCTTGGGCGACGTGGATTTGAATAGCGTGATTCAGAAAGTGAAATATGTTTCGCCTGTGCCGGGCGGAGTGGGTCCGATGACTGTGGCTTGTCTTTGGCAAAATGTTTTGGATGCTTGTTTGACCATAAATAATTTTAAATAACTGGTTTTGAAAAAGAAAGTGTTTGACAAAAGTGCAATATTAAGCTATATTCTGGTAGAAAAAGGAAGGGGGTGAAAAGTTGATTCCGGGAAAGTTTGTCAGAATTTTGTTTGATTTCGATAAATAACCCGAATCAACAAATGAGATGGTATGGTAACAAAGATTAAGAAGGAAATTTTTTGTTTTTATTCTTTTTGTCCAAAAAGAAAGGAGAAAAAGATAATGAATAAGAAAAAATTATAAAAAAGAAAATGCCTATAAATTTGAATTTCTAATTTTATAATGCCGCAATAAATGTGCGGCATTTATGTACAAAAATGAATATTGATTATATTTTTCAACAATTGGGATATGGGAAACGTGAAGCCTCAGTTTATTGTGCTTGTATTAAATTAGGCAAAGCAACCGCTACTGATTTACAAAAGAAAACAAAGTTTTCTCGCTCAACAATATACTATTCGCTTGAACTATTAATGAATAATAATATTGTCAGCATAATTAATGATGATAAGAAAAAATACTACATTGCAGAAGACCCGGAAAATATTAAAAATTTATTAGAAGATAAAAAAAATGCGATTATTTTATCTTTAGAAAAACTAAAGATGAAAATGCCGGAATTAAAGAATGTATTATCCGAAAGAAAAGAAGAGGCTTTAGTGAAATATTACGCTGGAATAAAAGCAATTGCTAATTTACATGTAAATATGTACAGAAAACACCAGAATCAATGTGCTTTACTTTTTTCTTCAAAACAAGACGAAAATAGTAAACATTTTAAAAAAGTATTTCGGAATGCTTTGGAAGAAAGAATCAAGAACAATATTCACATAAAAGGCATAAGTCCAGTCACTAATACTAAATTTCAGATGCGTGGTAGCGACCAGGTTCAATTGAGGGAAAGCCGGTTTTTACCAGAAGAACATTTTTCATTTAAGTCTGACTTAATGATCTTCGAAGATGCAGTTCTGTGCCAAACATATGTTGATAGCCAACCCATCGCTGCTGTTTTGTGTGACCAAAACATGGTAGCGACGATGAAAATGATTTTTGAATTGGCTTGGGAAGCAGCGGAAAAATATGACAAACAAATCACTCAGAAAAACAAAAAGGGAATTTAACATTATGACATATTTTTATATTTTGTATATGCAATTATAGTATATAAAAAAGAGAATTTTGGTTCAAAATTCCTTTCCCTTCGTAGAAATATTTTTTATTTTCTCAAGCTGAGAGTTATTAGATTTGGTTATAAGATGATTTTACACATGGTTATTTTTTTATTTTTAATATTGATATTGTTTTTCAAAAAGGTACAAAAAGAATTCCAATGTTTGGCGAAAAAATATTTGTTTTTGTTTTTGTTTTGACCCTCCTTGCGGGCAAAAAATGAGACTTTTTCGTTTTTTGTGCTTGGTCGCTAAACAAGGGAATTCTTTTCTATGCTACAAAATAGGTGCAAGGAGCTTTTTTTGGACTCCAACGTTTTTTTATTTTTGGATATTGGTTTTTCCAATATCATGTTATTGTAGCAAATCAAATATTGATTGTCAACACCGAGATTGGGTATAATGGGGAGTGAGTTGCTAACAACTTAATTAATAAGAAAATCACAATGGGAAAAGTGAGATTGCAAAAGTATTTAGCGGAAAGTGGCATCGGCTCAAGGCGTGAATGCGAGATGCATATCTGGGAAGGACGCGTGAAGGTGAATGGCAAAAAAGTGGCGGAAATGGGGATTAAGATCGATCCGGAACAAGATGAGGTACGCTTCAAAGACAAAATAGTCAGAATAAATTACAAAGTATATTATGCTTTAAATAAGCCAGCCGGTTACGTGTCCACTCGCCGTGACATCAATGCGCCCAAAATGGTGACACATTTGGTGCCACCCGAACCACCGGTGTATCCGGTGGGAAGATTGGACAAAGACACTGAAGGATTAATTATTTTGACCAATGATGGTGAGTTGACCAACAAATTAACTCACCCAAGAAATCACGTCGAAAAAGAATACGCAGTGGTATGCCGACCAAGATTTGATGATATCAATTTGGCCAATGCCATTCGACAAATGGAAAGAGGAGTGTTGATCAATGGCTATTTGACCAAACGAACCAAATTGTTCAATGTAAACCAAGATCGCAACCGAATATTTTTTAATATTATATTAAAAGAAGGGAAAAAAAGACAAATCAGGAGAATGTGCCACAACGTCGGTTTGAAAGTTATCAATCTAAAACGAGTCCGAATCGGTGAATTAAAACTGGGCGGTTTGAAAAAAGGCGAGTACAAGGTATTGTCAAAACAAGATATTTCGAAAATTTTTTGTAAAAAATGAAAATAGATATCATAACTTTATTTCCCAAGATGTTTGATGGTGTATTGACAGAAAGCATCATCAAGCGGGCTGTGGAAAAAAAGATACTGGAAGTAAGTTTACACAATTTGCGAGATTACGCTTTGGACAAACACCACACGGTGGATGACACACCATATGGCGGTGGGGCAGGTATGGTTTTAAAAGTGGATGTGATGGACCGATGTCTTTCAAGTATCATGGCACAATATGCAATATGCAATATGCAATATGCAATAAATGACAAATTCCAAATTCCAAATTCCAAATTCCAAACAAAGCACAAAGGATCAATATCCAATAGTCACGATCTAAGTAATAAAAAAAGTAATAATTGCAAAGTTGTTTTGATGACGCCACAAGGGAGGACTTTTGATCAAGGGAAAGCGCGGGAGTTGGCGAAGATTGATCATTTGATATTGATCTGTGGACATTATGAAGGATTTGATCAGAGAATTAGAGAACATTTGGTTGATGAAGAAATCTCAATCGGCGACTTTGTACTGACCGGTGGAGAAATTCCGGCGATGGCAATCACCGATAGCGTGGCCAGATTGGTACCCGGGGTGATCAAAGAGGAGTCACATTTGCATGAAACTTTTAGCGTAAAAAAAGACAGCAAAGAGAAAAATACAACTGATAATTATTTGTATTGTGAATATCCGCATTATACCAAGCCAGCGGAGTATAAAAATTGGAAAGTGCCGGAAATTTTATTGTCCGGTAATCACGGCCAGATCGCCAAATGGCGAGACGATATGATAAGAAAAAAAGGTCGATAAGACCTTCGGAAATTGATTTATTTGTTTTGTATTTGTTGAAAAGCGGTGCGCACTTTGCCTTCCATAAGAAAATCATATTCTTCATTTTTGGCAATAATGTCGTCGTAGCCGGGTAGATATTGCAACCATTTGGAAGAGCCGGCGCATTTGTCGGTGGGAAACAAGTGACGTGGTGGACAAAACATTGCCATTTCCGGACTATTCATGATAATGGACTCGAGTCTTGTTTCGTTGTTTTTTTTGACTACCAATTCATGGCATTTTTTGCAATATCCGTCGTATTTTTCTTTATTATATGTAATTTCTACATCATATAAACTGTTCATATTATTTTTTTAAATCCTTTCTTTTATTTTTTAATTTGCAAAAAAAAATTTATAAGTTAATTTTAACATAAAAACAGACTATTTTTTACGAGGTTGATGAGGAACCCAAGGTCCCCATTTTTTTTCGTAAGTTGCGCGATTGCGGTTAAAAATAGTTTGATAGGTTTGGTCAGCCAGTTTGGAAAAACTGGCACGGCCGATGTGGTGAATAAAGACATCGTCGGCCATAATTATCTTTTTCCCAATAGCTTTGAATTTTTGGGATAAATCATCATCTTCAAACATACCAACGTCATACTCTTCAGATAGATAATCGACCTGCCGGAGATCGGACAAACGAGCAATAGCACAAAATAGCGCTAGCATTTTTATTGGTTGCAGTTGGTGGTGATGGGCGGCAGTGTATTCATAAGCAAATTGTTGCATTGAGTTAATATCTTGATAATCCACCGGGATTTTTTGTTCGTTACCAATATTGTTGGTCACCGGACCGAGAAGACCAATCTGCGAATCGGACTCCATGTGTGTCACCAGCGACGCAATCCAGTTGTTGGTAACAATGGTATCGTTATTGAGAAAAATAATGTAGTCGCCGTGGGCTAGCTTTATTCCTTGATTGTTGGCTTTGGCAAAACCAGCATTTTCCCGATTGTATATGATGTGCAAATGAGGAAAGTGTTGTTCAATAGAATGCAGGTAATTCAGGGTATCTTCCGTGGAAGCATTGTCCACAACAATCACTTCGAAATTTGGATAGCGAGAATATTTGTAAATACTTTCCAGACAATTGCGAGTAATATCCGGATTGTTGTAGGAGATGACAATAATGGAAACGGAGGGAAAAAGAGAGAAAATATTTTTTTCATAATCCCCTACTCGTGATTGCCATGAATTAGCCATAGCAACCGCCTTGCGCTTGGAAATAATGCTTTTGTCTGATTCGTCGAGAGCAGTTTTGATATAATCGATAAATTCGTTGTGGTCTTTGGCAATATAACAAATATCTTGATGAGGTGTTAGCTCAGGTAAAGCAGTTGAAACTACCGGTTTTCCAGAGCTGATGTATTCATAAAATTTCACCGGATTGGTTGCTAAAGTTAGTGAATTTATTTTGAAAGGAATCAGACAAACATCAAAACAAGCTAAATATTCCGGTAATTCCTGATAATTTTTTTCACCTAGCAAATAAATATTTGGCAGTTTTTCTAAGTTTGATGTATCGGCACCATAGGTGTGACCAATCAAGACAAAACTATAATCGGGATAATATCGGGCAGCTGAGGCGATAAGCTCTATATCAAACCAATCAGAAATAGCTCCATAATAACCAATGATTGGCTTTTTGATCATTGATTCATGACAAATGGGTAATTCATAAAAATGATCTATGTCACTACCATTCCGGATGATAATGACATTTTGATTTGTTTTACTGGCTTTTTGATACAAATTTTCGGAAGAAGTAATCACTAGATCAGCCGATTGACATAGCTTCTGCTCTAGCTGTTGCTGGTGAATACTATTGGTAGTAAAGCCCGAGTGTTCATCCATACAATCATAGACAATTTTATTTCTGTTGATTTTCTGTACCAATGGGAACCAGAAAGGTTGATGAATGATGGAGACTAGATGGTTAATGGCAAATTTGTCTTTGATAATATTGATCGCAGAGAGTAAAATTTTGATATGATTTTCTGAGAGTGTGTCTTGATAAATATTTAGATTGACCGGCAAGGGCAATTGAATTTGGTAAATATTATCGCACTTATCACTGATTTTGATAGATTTCAATAAATCTTGATTGTTGGTTTGATGAAAGGTCGGTGAAAAATAAAATATTCGATGACCGCGTTTGGCCAAACGAGAGATAATTTGCTGCGGACGTTGCCAACGACCATGCCAATCAATCACAGGAAAGACAAAAATATCAAGCATGGTATCACGTTCAAAAGTCTCATTTATTAAATTAGGATCGACTTTATCGAGAGTTATTTGGGGTGACTGATTGTTTGGAATACCACTAAATATTTTGTGGTAAAAAGGACGAATAGTATTTTTGAGAGATGACGGGAGATATGGAGACAATTTTTGCAGTTGTTGTTTGGTGTTGATACGAGTACTAACTGTTGTTTGTTTGAGGAAATCTGTACCGGTTCGTAGCGGTTTGGTAATTTTCCAAAAGGTGGATGACTCAAGTTCATGAAGACGTGATTTGAGAATGGCATTTTCACTTTCTCGATCAGTGAGATTTTTTAATTTGGTTTCCAATTTGATAATTTGCAAATCTTTGGTGTAAATATCTTCATTGATAATTGCCAGCCTATTTTCGAGATCCGCAACATGATTGGCTGACGAAGAATATGATATTTTCTTTTGTAATTGTAATTCCCACAAATAAAGATATTTCCAATAATCAACCCACTCTTCATCTGATATTTCAAATCCAATAATTTTGAATAATAGATTCTTGCACATTTTATGAAACCAATATTCCCGGTTGAACATAAATTCTCGAAATTTTTGCAAACTATCTGCGGGTAATATTTTTTCAACAGCGAATATTTGTTGTAAATAATTATGAAAAAATCTCAAAACCGGCACCAATTTGTTCGCAACGGTTACAAGCTCCCAATCAATAATGTAGTTGTTTTCTTTATCTTGAAAAATATTTTGCGCAATCAAATCACAATTGTACATGTTTTTGGTCTGTAAAATTTGATGTCTAGATTCAAGAATTTGCATTTCTTTTGTAGCAACAAAATGGTATGGCGATGATTTTGATGATTCTTCATCCAGTTGTGTGTTGCTAAATAATATTTCCCAATCAGAAAATAATTGCTTGGTGATTGTTTTGATTTGCTTTGAATCACTTTTTTCTATTATTTTTTGCCATGAAATACCCGGCACTGCTTTTTCAAAACAAACATAATGATTGTTTATCGTTGTACAATCGATAGTAATAGGGATGTTAGCACATTTGGATGTAAATATTTTTTTGATATTATTTTCAAATTCAATCACAGTGGCTGATTGGGTGTTTTTGGCAATTTTGGAAATCAAGAAAGGAGTTTTTTGACCAAATTTAAACCAAATAACAATAATTTTTGCATAATCAGGTGATTTGTGCGGATTGGAATTGAGTTGAATAAAGGAAATTTGGTCAGTATCGAGGTTGAACTTTTCTTTGTTGGCTAGTATATATTGTTTAATCTTGTATATCATATTATTTGGTGGCGATGATAAAATAGGAGGATACTTTTTCTGCTAATTCTTGGATGTTATTTTCTTTTAAATATTCCAATTCTTGTTCAACTGCTTTTTTTTCATACTCATTAAAAATGCCAATCGGTAAAATATTTTCATAGAGATAGGTCAAATTTTCCAGATGGTCAATTTCGACTAATGCTTGATTGTCTTTGTATGATTTGATTGGATAAATAAATTTGGTATCTTGCATATTGAAACCTGATTCACTCAAAAGAGTTTGGTAGCCATTGATATTATAAGTATAGGTGCGATAATCACGATGGTGTTTTTGTTGTATCATATTATTTGCGGTCAAACGGTCCTGATAGGATATATGTGGAATACCGGTGTGGTCATCCGGTGCGCCAGCAAAATATTTTAGACCATGCGAATTTTCGATGCCAATGATTAATCTACCATCCGGTTTGAGAATTCTTTTTACTTCCTGCAAGGCTTGTAATTGAATTTTTCGAGGATCTTCATTTTGGAAACCATCGGGGATCCATTCCAGTACTCCAATTAGAAATACAACATCAATTGTACTATTGCCAAGTGGCAGACTGGTCGTTTGGGATATAAAATATTCATTGTTTTTGTATCCCGCTTGATCACATCTCGTTTTAACAAAATCAACTTTTGTCGGATTTGCATCTGTAGCATAAACCTTTGCACACATGGCTGAAAGCGGTTCAGTAATTTGTCCCCAGCCACAACCGATATCCAAACATATTTTATCCTCGAGATTGAGCAGATAAAGAAAATCTGCCCGATTTTGAGAAGTAATGATATGATTTAACCAAGGTTGATCAAGCGTATATTTTTGCACAACATTTAACCAATTTTCTTGTTTTGATTCACGGACTATTTTTTCCAGAATTGGGGTGTCGGAATATTCTATGATAGATTTGGTACGGAAATCACTAATATCATTTTTGGTCGGGAATGATCTAAGACAACGAGGGCACGTACCGGACGACAAGCCCTGAAAGCAAATTGGACAAATAAAGTTATTCATGGGAAATAATTTTTTCAAATTTTGTAACGAGGAGCAACATGATATCAATAGTGGTGGTTATGTATAATATGCAAAGAGAGATAGAAAGAACACTATATTCACTTTCTAAATTATATCAGAAAGATGTAAAAAATAATTATGAAGTGATGGTAATTGATAATGGTTCAGCGACGAAATTGCCGGATGAATTTGTTTCAAATTTTGGAAATAATTTTTGTTATCATTATATTAACAATGCACCTTTGTCTCCGGCTCACGCAGTAAACATAGGAGTCAGTAAAGCCAAAGGTGATATTGTGGGAATTTTGATCGACGGAGCGAGAATTATTACGCCCGGCATAATCGCGAAAGTAGAACAGGCATTTATAAAATGGGATAATCCGGTAGTCGCCGTGCTTGGCTATCATCTAGGATCTGATTTACAATCGAAGTCAGTCCTAAACGGCTACGATCAGCAACATGAGGATGAGTTATTGGAGTCAATAAAATGGAAAAATAATCCATACAAACTTTTTGATATATCAGTGCCGGCCGGATCGAATCCAAACGGGCCAGATGGAGTTATCGCTGAATCAAATTGTATTTTTTTGCGCAAATCCATTTTTCAAAAAATGGGTGGAATGAATGAAAGATTCAGCTTGCCCGGAGGAGGTTTGGTGAATTTGGATTTTTTCAAAAGGTTAATTGAAGATTACAATACCCAACTGGTTTTACTTAAACACGAGGGCAGTTTTCATCAAATCCATGGAGGCATAATGTCAAATGCGCGTGGTGAGGAGGAATCGATCAATAATTTTATCAAGTATTCTAAAGAATATAAAAAAATAAAAAAAATTGATTATACAATCCCAATAATAAAAAATAAATTAATTTTCTAAATTCATAACAATTTTTCTCGCCAGTGATGTTCCAAATCTACCAAACCACGATATTTGGAATGACCGGAGATACTAAAACTGCAGGCTTTTCCAATAAAATCAATAAATTCTTGTTCATTTTTTTCAAAACAAACAATGTTCAGATAATAATCACCGGGCAATAGATTGTGTTTTTGAATTATTGAGAAAATTTCACCTTTTGATTTGGACAAAAATTTTACATCATCTGTTTGAGTATTGTATCCAAAAATATATTCATTCAAATTCTCTGAGTAGATCCCCACACCGAAATTCAATAATACCGGTTTTTTTGGATTTAACATTTGATATTTGATGTCGATGATAATTTTTTCATTAATTTTATAGTTTTTTTTGTTACATTGGACTGTTTTGATAAATGTATGAGCTTTTTTACTTACTGAAAAATTATGCTTTACAAAATCTGATTGCAAGAATTGATTGACCACTTTTTTGGGAGAACCAAATTCTTTTATTTTTCCTTTTTCTAACCACAATACCCTGGTGGAAAACTTCAGGATATGCTTCAAATTGTGGCTTACGAATAGTATTGTTTTGCCATTATTTATTATTTCATCGAATTTTCGGAAACATTTTTGTTGAAAACCTACATCCCCCACTGCCAATACTTCGTCAAGCAACAGAATGTCAAAATCAGCATGAATGGCAACAGAAAATGCCAGACGAACATACATTCCCGATGAATAATGTTTGAGAGGGGTGTTGATGAATTTTTCCAATTCGGAAAATTCGATGATGTTTTTTAATTTGGCGTCGATTTGAGACCTCGTCATACCCAAAAGAGAACCATATAAATAAATATTGTCGATAGCTGACAGCTCTTCTTGAAAACCAACTCCCAGCTCAAGAAATGGACTAATTTTACCCTGGATCTCGATCAATCCCGCATCCGGCTCAATTATTCCGGCAAGTATTTTTAATAAAGTACTTTTGCCGCAACCGTTTTGACCAATGATGCCAATAAATTCACCCGATTTGACGTCGAAGGTGATTTTGTTCAAAACCTGCAGTCGTTCTTTTGAACCACCAAATAGATTCAAAACAGAATTTTTTAGAGATTGGGTATTGGCGGAATTTATCAGGAATTGTTTGGTTAAATTTTTGACTTGAATTGTATTCATTTATTGTTGTAATTAAACCATAAACTGCCACCGCCGATGGGATATTTTTTATTCATGATTTTTTCTAGCTTTTCTTTGACAAAATTGTAGCCATAGTAGCTGGAATAAAAAACTTTAGTCTTGGGATTATCCAGTAGAAAAGCATAGAGTAAATATTGTTCAGTCCAATATATTTGAGAATCTGTGAGCCAATTTTGAGGTAACCCAAATGGCAAAAATATATCATGGACATGAATATGAAAATTTTGTTTAATGCTCGGTAGAAGTCGCAAATATATATGATTGCAGTCACTTCCGGTTTTGACGGTATGAGTTGAATCAATAAACAGAATATCTCCTTCTGTAATAATTGAATTAAGTTCTTCGCTGGAAATGTGTTGAGCTATTTTTGGATACAGGTTGATTGAAGTGTTATCTGCCAAAAATCTTCGAGGAAATGGCTCAAAACAGTGAATTTTACCAAATTCATTTTTCTTTACCGCTTCGATAGCCACGAGAGTGGAAAAACCGCTACCGATTTCTACAATGTTCTTGGGTTTTAATTTTCTAATCAAGCAATAATATGCCATAGCGTCACAATAACTAAACTGATCATTTTTCCAATAAAATTTCGCATCATCATCGGTTTTTGTAAGCGCCGGGTTGAATTCCGAGGCATACTGAATCATGTCGTCGATTTCTTGTGATATAATTTTTTTTGAAAAATTGAATCATTGTGGTAAGGCGGGTTTGTTTGATCTGTTTGATATTCAAACGAATTTTCGATATCAACAAAAGAAGGGATGCTACTATAATAATTAACAGGAGTAACGTCAAAGCCGGACTTCTGGATAATCTCTCTGATTTCTTTGTTCCAAACGGCCTGTCGTAATAACGGGATGAGAGTTCTGGCAATAATTTTATTTGATTGGGTCATTGTTTTTATAATTTTTCGGCAAATGATTTTTGCGAAGAATAAAATATGCCAAGACCGAGTATCATAGTCAATGCAATAAATAAGATTTGAGAGTATGGATAGAATGCAATATGCGGGAATTCAAAAGCGATAAATATTTGACGAAAATCAGTAATAATCTGAGCAATAGGGCTGGTCATTAAATATTTATCAAAAGGGGAAGCGATCATGCTCAACGGATAAATAATAGGTGTCGCATAAAAAAGAATTTGCAAAACCAGTTCCCAAATATACGATAGATCACGAAAACGAACATACAAGCTGGACAATATCAGCGCCAATGAGAATCCGAATGCCCAAAGTTCTATGATATATAGAGGTACAAGTAAAGTATGGAAATGAAAAACGTCGATTTTGAAGACAATCATTAATATTATCAGAATCAAGATATTGAAAAACAGATTTATTAAAGCACTAAAAGAAGATACTAATACGATAATAATGCGGGGAAAATAAATTTTTTTGATTACACCCGAACGTTGCACAATTGAACCCAAACCATTGGAGGTGACTTCGACAAAAAAATTCCACAAGACAATACCAAGTAGCAGATAAATTGGGAAATTAGGAATGTTTTCACCAAATCGCAACATACGTGCAAAGACGATATATAATACACAAAATAAACCGAGCGGTTTCAAAAAAGACCAAAGATAACCCAAAACGGAGCCGCTATAACGCAGTTTGAAATCAGTATAAGTAAGTTGTCGAATTATTTCCAAATTTTGTCTCATTTACTTTGGTTTTTGGATTATAATTATTAACAGGTAATGTAATTAATGAATGATGATAATGAGTATTCGTTTATCTCAAATATTAATCAATAGTAAGATTAACCACAAAGTAATTATCTAATATTAATTAATAAATGAAAAGCGAGTGATTTTGTTAATATATTTTCTATGAATTTTTTTAATATTATTAAATATGATACATATCAAACAAATCGTTGAACAGGCAGATAGAATCCTCGATGTCGGCACTGGGCCACTTGGATCTTATTTCTATCAATTTGCCAAACCGGAAACACTAATTGTGGGGATAGATAAGTACAACAAACCAAAAGTGGAACATGAAAATTTTGTGTATGAAGCCTTGGACGCTCTCGATCTGGATAAAGTCGGAAGTGGAATATTTTCCAAGTTCAAACCGGATTGGGTGGGATATTTTGATCTGGTAGTAGCCGACCACGTACTTGAACATGTAGAAAACCCCAAAAAACTGGTGAGTGGTATGCAAAAAGTAGTGAAGCCAAATGGTATTGTGCATGTTGCCCTACCCGACCCCAACGGTTTTACTGATCGATTTTATCATTTGATTCACGCGGAAGGCGGCGGACATATTAGTAAAATAACCAAAGAAGAAGTTATTGAAATGTTTACGGAAAACGGTTTCGAATTATTGCATTATGCTGACATTCCGGATGATTGGGTTTGGTTGGAAAAATTATACGACTGGGCGGGGCGAGGAATAAAATACTTCAATCAAGATGATTTAGATTATATTGTCAAAACATTTCGCACGGAATTGACGGCCGAAAGAGGATATTTTTATGGCGGGGAATATTTTTGGAAAAAAAGATAATTTTTTTAAACTCCGCCACGACTGACAAATACCATACGAATTGTCCGCAGAATAATGATCAAATCAAGAAACAAAGAACGATTTTTGAGATAATATAAGTCATATTGCAATTTTTCGTCAGCATCGGCAAAACTGGCGCCATAGTTGGCCATAACTTGCGCCCAGCCAGTGAGACCGGGCTTGATTAAATGGCGCTTGTAATACAACTTTTGCCGACGATTTAATTTGGCAATAAATTCCGGACGTTCCGGTCTGGGTCCCACCAAGCTCATGTCGCCTATTAGAATATTCCAAAACTGAGGCAATTCATCCAAACAAGTTTTTCGTAAAATGCGTCCGACACGGGTAATACGTTTGTCGCCAACTTGGGCCCATTGGGCTTTTTTATTTTCACTGCCGACTTGCATAGTCCTAATTTTGTAAAGTAGAAAAGGTTCGTCACCGGCTTTGACGCGCACTTGCTGATAAAAAAAAGGCGAACCGGAGTCAAGTACTACCAAAAAATATAGAAACGGAAACAAAACAACAAAAAACGACAAACCGATGAGACTGGCAATAATATCGAACAAACGCTTGACGTATAATGAGTAACGTTTGGAAGATTGATTGAGGTTGGCAAAAACAATTTGATTAAGGTTGGACAATGGCACTTTGCCTAAGATATTTTCATACAAAAAGTACAAATCGATAACCTGTGCGTTGTAACGCAATGAGTAATCAGAAATGACTTGCAAAGAGAAATCATCAGCGGAAAAATTGGAAACATCAATAATTATCACATCCGGTCGGCGACGAGCCAAAATCTTTTCCAGGTCCGACAAACGACCGATTTTTTTATCAATATGACGACGAGAGTTGTCGGTAACAACAACTCCTTGCAATTTATAGCCATAGGAAGGATTGCGCAAAATTTGCGAAGATAGATAATGCTCAATCTTGCCATTGCCGACAATGATCATTTTTTTGAGCAAACGGCTATCAGCAAAGATACGGACCAAAATCTGGCGCCAAACAAATGTAAAAATAATTGTAAAAACAATCAGTAAAAACAGGATAGTTTTGGGTGTAAACAACAACTGCGGTATGATATAAAAAAAGACAATTGTGATAATAAAATTGGCGAAAGCGCTTTGCAAAGTTGCGTAAAATAAAAATTGCGCGTCGGGAAATCGGTAGTAATCATACATTTGGTTGATATAAAAAATTATCAACCATAGCAAGAATACCGGTAAAAATATCCAAGCGTGTTGGGAAAACTTGGGAGCAATATCGGCCAATCCATAACGAATAAGCAGACTTAGGAACAAAGAAAAATACAGAAGCAATAGATCGCCGCCAACCAATGTGATTCGTTTAAAAAAAGCCATGTCTTGAACAGATATTATTAAAAAAACTTTCATATTTATTAAAACATAAATTGAGCCAAGAATAAAAAATGAAAAATAATCAAAGCAACTATTACTATTGGGACATAAGTATTCAAACCATATTAATTTTGACGATAATATTGGTACCGACTTTTTTTACAACCGCGATATATAATTCTTTTACAACGGAAAAAATGATGATTTTTCGATGCGGGACGTTGCTAATGGCTGCCTTAACAATCATTAAATTGGTTTATTATCGAAGTGACAAAAAAACGCCATGGCAATTTTGGCTGGTACCGTTGCTAGGTTTGGTGGGAATCATTTCAACTTTTACCGGTATCAATCCGGAGGTGAGTCTGTGGGGTATTCATTTGAGAATGGATGGATTGGTAAACATGTTATTTTTGGTGGTTTTCTTTGGAGAAGTATATTGGCAAATCGACACAAAGGTTAAATTTAACCAAGTACTATGGGCGGTTGCACTCGGTTCGATCATCCCGGCCGGTTATGCCTTGATTCAAAAGATGGGCGGCGACCCGATTGATTGGAAAGGGGTGGTAGTGGAAGAAAGAGTCTTCGGTACAACCGGTAACCCAGCTTATTTGGGCGCATATTTATTGTTTACCATTCCGATTTCATTTTATTTGGGGGCGATCGGAAATTGGTGGCAAAAGGCAGGGTGGTGGGCATGGACGGTTTTGCAAGTGGTTATCATCATTTTCACTTGGACCCGAGCATCATACTTGGCAGCGGGAGCAGAGGTACTATTGCTAACTTTGACTTATTGCTGGTGGCAAAATAAACAGCGAGCGGCTCAGATAATCGCTTTTTGTGCAGTTGCGGTGATAATTTTTGTCGGAGCATTAAATTATCACCGCAACTGCATAAACAGCGAGCGGCTCAGATAATCGCTTTTT
>DAIREY010000014.1:0-16246 GCA_036795335.1 Patescibacteria group bacterium | reverse complement strand
AATTCGACGCTACGCGAAGAACCTTACCAGGACTTGACATCTCGGGAATCCTCCTTAATCGGAGGAGTGCCGCAAGGAACCCGATGACAGGTGCTGCATGGTTGTCGTCAGCTCGTGTCGTGAGATGTAAGGTTAAGTCCTCCAACGAGCGCAACCCTTATTGTCTGTTTTACATGTCAGACAAAACTGCTCGGGTAACCGAGAGGAAGGTGGGGATGACGTCAAATCAGCATGGCCCTTACGTCCTGGGCCACACACGTGCTACAATGGGGATGACAACGGGTATTGCCAAACCGCAAGGTGGAGCTAATCCTAATAAACATCCTCTCAGTTCAGATTGAAGGCTGCAACTCGCCTTCATGAAGTTGGAATCGCTAGTAACTGCTGGTCAGCGATACAGCGGTGAATACGTTCTCGGGTCTTGTACACACCGCCCGTCACGCCACGAAAGTCAGCAACACCCGACATTCGCGTTTATCGCGAACTAAGGTGGGGCTGGTAATTGGGACGAAGTCGTAACAAGGTATCCGTACGGGAACGTGCGGATGGATCACCTCCTTTTAGGAATTTTTATATAGATAGTTGTAGGTGGAAATCACTTTGTTAAAGACTAGTAGCTGGTTTACTTTTTCGTTTTCTGGCCTCTAGCCTTTAATAATTGTGATTTTCACTAGCAAGCTAGACTATTGTTTTCCAGGTCGGAGGATAGATTTTCTATCTTATCTACTTTATTTTGCTTCTTGTCACCTAATTGTTGTTAAACGATTAAAAAACAGCCATTTATTATCGGTTGTTTTTTTGTTTTTTACAAAATATTTTTTTGACTAGTCGGCAAGAATTTTGTAATATGCTAAAATAGATACATAAAAAAATAACACCAAATTCTATGATAAAGGTTGAAAATTTAACCAAAAATTACAACTCTCTACACGCTCTGAAAGGAATAAATTTTGAGATCCAGCCGGGCCAAATTGTTGGTTTGCTTGGTCCAAATGGTGCCGGCAAAACCACCATCATGAAAATTATCACCGGTTTTTTGTTGCCAACGGCCGGACGTGCTTCGGTTAGTGAAATTGATGTTGTAAAAAATCCCACCAAAATTCAACAAATGATCGGTTATCTGCCCGAATCCACTCCGCTATATCCGGAATTATCAGTCTATGAATCATTGGAATTTGCCGCTCAAATCCATGGTTTATCCGGCGAAAAACTTGAACATGCCATCAGCAAAACCATTAAATTGTGTGGTCTAAAAGAAAAACTATATTACGATATTAGTGAACTATCCAAAGGATACAAACAAAGAGTTGGTTTGGCTAGCGCTTTGATTCATGATCCGGACATCCTCATTCTTGATGAGCCAACCACTGGCTTGGACCCCAACCAGATATTAGAAATTAGAAAGCTGATTATCGACCTTGGCAAAAATAAGACCATTATTTTATCGACGCATATCATGCAGGAAGTAGAAGCGGTATGCAATCGAGTAATTATGATCAAACAAGGGGAAATAGTGGCTGACGATAGTATCAAAGAATTGAAACATGAACAACTAACCGGATTTAGTACCAAAATTGTTGTTCGTGGTCCGCAAGAAAAAGTAAAAATAATTTTTGAACAAATTGATGGAGTACTTCATGTTCAATCCAAATCAACATCCGAAAAAGATACCACCGCTTTTGTCATTGATTCCGAAGACGATATCCGTTCTCAATTGAACAAAGAAATTATCACAGCCGGCTATGATATTTTAGAGATTTCATCTTCAGAAAAATCTATGGAAGACATCTTTCATAAACTAACCAAATAATATTTATCAATAATTATTGCCCCATGCAACAAAGTTCGTTTACACAACTGACAGCACTCCTCAAAAAAGAATTAAGAATATATTTCAATTCACCGATCGCTTATATATTTGTCGTCGTTATGTTGGGTTTTTCATTTTGGTGGTTCTTCCGCAGTTTCTTTTTGGTCGGTCAAACTGAAATACGTACTTTATTCGAAATATTACCCTGGATATATTTATTCATTATCCCGGCCCTAACAATGAGAATGTGGAGCGAAGAGTATCGCGGTGGCACTATTGAAACACTTTTGACATCATCAGTGCCCATGTATCAACTTGTAATTGGCAAATTTTTGTCTAGTTTTATCTTTTTAGTTATTACTCTGGTAATGACTTTGCCACTTCCAATAGTTTTAAGTACCCTTGGCAATCTTGATTGGGGTGTGGTAGTAGCCGGTTACATTGGTGCCTTATTGATTGGCAGCGCCTACATCTCGATCGGAATGTTGATCAGTTCATTTTCTGTCAATCAAATCGTTTCATATATCATTACTGCTCTCATCTGTTTTGCTTTGTATATTATTTCTCAGTCATTCGTGATTTACTCATTGCCTTCTATTGTTGTGCCGATTATAGACTTTATAAGTCTTGGTTCTCATTATGATTCAATTATCCGTGGCGTTATTGATACCAAAGACCTAATTTATTATTGTTCCTTATGCTTGTTGTTATTATATACCAATGCCTACGTTTTGTATTCAAAAAGGTAATTAATTTACACAAATTTTCTTATTTTCATTTTTTGTAACAAATTATGTATCAATCTAGTCGTTTGTTCTTATTCACCGCTATTTTTGTCATTATCAATATTTTTTCCAGCATGTTTTACACGCGGTTGGATTTGACTCAAGGGCAAATATATACATTGTCCGCTTCCACTAAAAAAATCATCGAAGAATTACCGTCAGGGATTGAAATTTTGGCTTTTGTTACTGAAGATTTGCCAGCACAATATGTCACCTCTCAGACTCAGCTAAATGATAAATTAGATGAATACAACCGCCTTTCCGGCGGTAAATTGACAATTAGCTACAAAGATCCAGCCAAAGATACTGAAACAGAAAAATTAGCTTCTTCTTTTGGTATCCCTTCTTTGGATTTGCAGTCAGTCGAAAAAGATCAGGTTCAAATCAAAAAAGCCTATTTCGGTTTAGCGGTTGTCAAAGATGCAACATCTACAAAAGAGAATTCCAGCTCGCCATTGGATAAATATGAGAAATATGAAGTACTACCAGTGGTTTCCAGTCTTGATACCCTGGAATATGATTTGGCTAGTATGTTACTCAAAGTTGGTTCTGATTCGTTACCAAAAATTGGTTTTTTGACCGGTCATGGCGAACACACTTTTGAACCGCAAAATCAGTATACTGGTATGACAACTTCTGATCCTCGCGCTGATTATCCGCTGCAATCAGAGTTATCACGTAACTATGAAATCAAAATGATAGATCTATCAGTTGAAAATAATGATTCTAGTGACTCTGACTCTCTCGGTGAAATAAAGACATTGATCATTGCCGGTCCCACTCAAAGCATACCCGATGATCAAGCAGAAAAAATTCACGACTATATAAAAAATGGGGGTAATGCCATCATGCTTATTGACGGCTTTAACATCAACACTCAATATGGTTTATTAGCTAGTTCTTTGCCAATCAGCTTTGATAACTTGTTATCTCCATACGGCGTTTCTATTGAACCACAAATCGTTGCTGACGCCAACAGCGGCATGGCGACTTTCAACCAAGGATATATGAGTTATTCCATTCCATATCCTTTCTTTATAAAAGTTACCAATCTAAATCGCGATAATTCAATTACTAGAGATTTGGAATCGTTTATTTTACCATGGACCAGTCCATTAAAATATGACAATTCTGATCAAATTACCACTTTGGCCACCAGCTCAGAGCATATTCAGCTTTTATCCGAAACTGATGTAACGACCAGTGGCGAATCGACTGATGCCGCACCCGCTACCCAGAAAGAGCCAATCAGTCTTGATCCGAATCAGGATTTCAATATATCCAGCAGCAAGCAAACTCCGGCCAAGTTAATTGCCGAGATAAATTCAAACGATGGTAGTGGCAAAGTAATTATTGCTGGTGACTCTGATTTTGTAGTACAAGGCGGAGAAAACTCCGTATTGTTCATGAACATGATTGATTCATTGTCGCTTGGTGATGACTTAATTCAAATCCGTTCCAAAGCGGTTACTGATCGTCCTCTTAAAGATTTATCCGAAACCGAGAAAAATTCTATACGTTGGGGTTTAATAATTTGTGTCCCGTTAGTTTTTGTAATTTACGGTTTTTATCGTCGTTGGCAACGAAACAAGCACAAATCAATCATCATATAAACCAACGAATTTAATCTTTTGTTTGCATTCACTACCAAAAAATGTTAACTTATTAATATGCGTGGGCGCGTAGCTCAGGTGGTTAGAGCGCGTCACTGATAATGACGAGGTCGGAGGTTCGAGTCCCCCCGCGCCCACTTATACAAAAAATGCACTAAATTTATTTAGTGCATTTTTATACATATTCTTTCCTAATCAAAATTATTTTTTAAACCATCCTTTGACAAACGAGACTCCTTTTTGCCACAAAGACTGTTTTGGCGGTTGCACGGCATCTATCCGATTAGCTTGCCAAATAATCTCGGCTTGATTGTACAACCACTTCTTATTATTTTCCCAATTTTCAATGGCTTTCTTTGCGTCGCATTCCCCACCAATATTTTTATTGAAAAAATTATGACACAATCTAATCAATTTGGTCCGCATGCCGCCGTCTACCCAGTTTTCATTTTCAAATTTGGCGGTAAAATTTTTACCTTCATTTTCTATCCATTTTAATTTTATAAACTGATTGAGCGCGAATTTAATTTGTTGTTCATTATTTTTCCAATCCATTTCCTTAGTTTTGTCGCGAAAATCACCAGCGTATGCTTTTTGTTCATCAATTTCAATCGAAAAAAGAACTGAGTGGCGAAAAGATGTCAAAACGTTCTCAATTCTTGCAGTCATTATTTCCATACTTTTTGTGTGTGTAACTTTTGAAAATTGAGAGTAAAGATCATCAGCTGAAATATTGTTCCAATCGATGTCATCAATTAGTTTATTTATTTGTTCACTTTCATTGTCGTTGTCGTTTTCATCGGGAAGCAAAATAAGATTTTTTCCCTTTATGTCTTTTTCAAGGTCAAATTTTTCAAAATAAATATCTTTCATACCAACCAGTTTGTGAACCATTTTATCTTTTTCTGTATATTCGATATCAAAACTAGTGCCAAAATTACCGATATCATAATTCGTAATTTTCCCTTTCAATACATGACCTTCGTCATAAAAAAAGACAGTTTTACCAGTGAAGATATTTCTCAAATCTTTCTTCTTGGGTATATTGTCACCGCTTTCTTTTTCATCGGGGACATTTGTTACTATTGCTGTCGAACCAGCTTCATGACCGGTCATTTCAGATTTTTTGGTTATGGAGTGTGCACCAGATCTTTTTTTAATTTTTAGCCTTTTTGTTTCCCTCATCCCGATTTTTTTGGGAATAGATTGTTCATTTAATTCCTCATAACATATTGCATCAGTATTTGGTTTAGATAGCTTGCCAGTGGGATATGATTTGTATTTTGCTCGCAATTGTTCTAAAAAATTATTCAAATATTCAGCCGGCTTTGACGACAGACCATATTTTTCAACTACATTCTTTTCTATTTTTTCAATCACCAACAAAGGATCATCAATTACCGAAAACAACCCTTGCGGATTGGATATCTTTAGACCTTTCTTTGTACCGGTTTCATTATAAAATTCTAAACTGTCTTCATCCATCAGCACTAATCGTATTTCTTTCGGATAGTTGTTGTATTCCAAAATTCCAAATCTAGTATTTTTTGTATCTCTAGAAAAATATTCCACTGGCAAATGCAGTGGAATATTTTCTGGTCGATTCTCCACATTTATTTGCCTGGTATCTTTGTCTATTGACGATTGTCGATGATATTTATCAAGCATAATATTTCAGTTCAAAATTTGATATGATAAAAAAGAATATTATTAAAAAAATTCTTTCTATAATTAATTTTTGACAAATGAATTATCACTCTTTATCGGTAGAAAAGTCAATAGAGAAGTTACAAACGGATGTTAGCAATGGATTGACGGCCGCCGAATGCCAGATACGGCAACAAAAATATGGTTACAACTTATCTTTTTCGCGCAAGACGGCGGGGTTTTTAAAAATCATTCTTAATCAATTATCAAATTACTCCAATATCCTTTTAATTGTAGTCGGATTGATTTCTGTCTATGCTCAACGTCGTTATGATTTTATTATTATTTTTTTCGTTCTGATTATAAAAACAGTGGCCGCTATCATCAAGGAATATCATTTTTCTCAAGTGATAAAACAGCTCAATGAATATTCTCAAACACTGTCGCGAGTAATCCGTGATCATCAAGAACAAAAAGTGCCAGTTCAAGACCTCGTCCCTGGTGATATTATATTTATATCTGCCGGTATCAAAATTCCCGCTGATGCCAGAGTTGTCATTGGAGAACAACTCTTTGTCAATCAGTCAATGCTGACAGGAGAGATTTCTGACATTCCGAAATTCAGTCGAGCCCTTATGGAAGAAATTCCTCTCATTGAAAGAAATAATATGCTTTATCAAGGCTCGTATGTCACTCAGGGAAGTGGTATAGCGGTCGTGACTAATACTGGAGGCAATACCGAATTTAATAAAATATTTATTTCTGGTATAAAAAACGCTCCCGCGCAAATCAAACTTCATGGTCGTCTTCAAAATTTTTCCTCTCTGTTGGTCATGCTTTCCGCAGTATTTTTGTTTGTGTTTGTTTTTGCCGGCTGGATAATGAATAAAAATATGTTTGATGTCATATTGCTAGCTATAGCTGTATGTATTTCGGCAATTTCTATTACTGATTCTCAAACTATTACCATGTCTCTAATCATGACTATCAAACGTCTGGCTGGCAAAAAAGTAATTATCAAAAATTTATCATCAATTGAAAATCTGGATCGCACCTCGGTTATTTGCATGGACAAAACAGGTACGCTAACCAACAACCAACCGGTTGTAAAAAAGATTATCACTGCCGATAATCTTGAATATCAAATTGATAATGCCGATTACTCTCCGATTGGTGATTTTTTTCTGGCAAACAAAAAAGTTAACCCGATAAAGAATTCGAATTTGGAATTAATACTAACCGCCGGCACATTATGTAACAATAGCTCCATCAAAAAAATTGATGACTCGAACTGGATTCCGATTGGCGAAACATCTGAAGCGGCTTTGATCGCCACTGCTGCTAAGGCAGCTTTGGATCCTGACTTGCTACACGATAAGTATCGTCGTGATTTTTTGTTGCCTCCTTCTTCCGATCATGATTTCATGACCACCGTCAATTCTTCGCAAGTCGATGAAAAACGCTTTATTTTTATCAAAGGATCACCCGAGCATGTTTTGGGAGCATGCTCATACAAAATAAATGGCGACAAGACTCTGAAATTGTCTCTCAAAGAAAAAAAAGATATTTTATTGGATATAGATGAGTTGGCGGCCAAATCATACCAAATTATTGCCATTGCTTATAAAGAAATCTCTTTTTCCGGATCCTTCACTTTTGATGATAGTAGTTTAAAATACGGCGTAGTGTTTTTAGGATTTTTTGTTCTTCAAGATCCTTTGCGTTCCGGCTCTTTGGAAACGATTCGTGACGCACTTCAACTTGGTTTGAAAATTTCCCTTATCACTGACGATCATCCAAAAACTGCTATAAATATTTTCAAATCTTTGGGCATGAAAATTACCGAAGACAATCTTATTACCAATGAAAATTTTCACTTAATAAATAATGCCGTAAACAACGTTATGAATGATATGCAAATATTCGCCGGTCTTACTCCCGAATACAAAAAAATAATTGTAGAGTATTATCAACAAGCCGGAAACTCAGTCATTTATATCGGCAGCAAAACCAGCGATGTTATCAGTATGCAAAAAGCCGATGTTAAAATTGCATTAAGTCATAGTATTGATGCTATCAAAGATTCTGCTGATATTGTTCTGTTAGAAAACAATTTTTCCGGCATTATCGAAGCTGTCAAAGAAAGTAAAATTGCTTTTTCAAATATTAAACAAAATATTTTGTTTAGTCTTGAATTGAATGTTGGCCTGATCGGCATGATCTGCTTATCTTTGATAATGGGTGCGTCATATCCGCTGTCAATTATTCAAATAATTTGGCTAAGTGTCATAGTGTTTTATTTTATAGGAGAGTCATTTTTATTCAATGATATTTATCTGGACATATCCAAAAAAAATATTCGTTCGACCGCCGATAAAATTTTTGATTCAATTAGTATTCGGAAAGCAATCATTAACTGTGCCGTTATTACACTTTCCTCTTTCCTTATTTATAAATATTTTTTGACTAACAATAGTATCTTTTTCGCTCATGGCATGGTTTTTCTAAGTTTATCGGTATTCGCCATTTTCGATGCCATTTCCCGTCAACTGCCATCGATTAATTTTTTCAAATATCGTCTGCCGTCGCGGAATGTTTTATTTTTGGCATCCGTTTTATTGCTGGCCATTCAACTACTGATTGTTTTTGTTCCTCAGCTCAGCAAAATTTTTCAAGTTTCGGCTATCAATATAATAAATTGTTTGGAATTGTTCGGCGCCGGCTTAATATTGTTTATTATTTTTGAGATCGAAAAATATTTTGATAATCATTTTTTATCGAAAGCGAAATAGTATTGCTAAAACATTTACTTTTATATTAAACTAAAATCTTACTCCAGATTTTAGTTTTTTATTTATTGGTCAAAAAAAGTCGTTGACAAATAAGATAATATATGATAATTTATACTCTTAATTTAAATTGAATACCAAAAAATATGGAAAATATTATTGGCCAAAATCGTTCACTCTCTCCTAATGAAGAAATAACCATTTCATTATCGGAATCAGCCGCAAAAGAATTAAATGTTCCGTCAGGTTGTTACATTGATATGCCAAAAAAAGTTGATCCAAAATTATCATCTTATGAAACAATTTTAATGCAAGACTCAAATCCCAGTCTGTTTGAAATTTTTAATGAAGAAGAACAAATATCATTTGGTCGGCTTCCGTCTGGTCTTCAAAAAGCCTTGAAAAATATGGCCACTATACATTGCCATTTAAACAATTCACATGAATAAAATTATTGATAAAATTAATTTTAGCTCCAATCTGCACAAGATACGTCTCGGTCTGCACTTGGGCGCTTATCTTGAAGATTACAATATTTGTTATTATCCTGCTGTTTATTTGGCTTCTGGTCTTGATTTGGAATTTCCCCTGGTTTTGCGAGCTCGGCGTATCATTATGATCGATCCAATTTTCCAAGACGAAAACAATATTAATAAAATTCTTGAAAAAATCATGAAATACGACCAGAGAATGCCGGAACTAAAAAAAATAAATTCCTTCCATCACAATATTACTTTTAATTTTGATTTTGGTTTTGGTCCGGAAAAAGTGGTGGTTGACTTGTTTGCCAAAACATATCAAGAATTTGAATATTTATCACCCATCGGTTATATTATCGAGTTCAACAATCAACTTGATCATGGTTTATACAAAAGCGAACTATTGGAAAAACTAATTTTGAATGGGGTCATCATCGATAATCAAGAATCGCCATTGCGACACAAATCATTATCAATTACTGATATATTGTTTCCCAACGATGATTTGGATGATATTGAACGGCGTAAGGCCGCCGGTTTGGGTTTGAAAACATTACGTTTTAGTCAAGTGCCATTTGCGATTTACCAAAAGATTCGCAACACTAGCAAACTTCTGCATTTCTCTTATCATGAATAACTTGATATTCGAGCTTTTGATATTATTTTTTTAAACCTTTTTGTCAAAAGGTTTTTTTGTTTACAAAAAAATATTAATATATAAACAATATTAATATTTTAACAACACCAACCATGATTTTGTGCGACCAAACAATTCGGCAAAAAATTGCTGAAGGAAAAATTTCCATTGAACCTTATGAAGACAGTATGCTGCAGCCAGCCAGTTACGACTTGCGAATTGATCGTAAGTTTTTAACATTTGATATTACTCAGCAAGAGTGTATCGATGTTAAAAAGCCGGCCGCCAATTTGATGCGCGAAATAATCATTAATGATGACGAAGCATTCATATTGCATCCTGGTGATTTTGCTCTCGCCAATACTTTTGAAATAGTTGGAGTTGATAACCAACATGTGGGTTGGTTAGAAGGAAAAAGTTCGTTAGGCAGACTGGGTTTAGTGATTCATGCAACCGCTGGCTTTCTTGATCCTGGTAACAAATTACGCATGACACTGGAATTATCCAATCTAGGTCGCTTGCCAATTAAGTTATATTATAAAATGAAAATTGCTCAAATGGCTTTTGGCGAACTGGATGCACCATGTGCCGTGCCTTATGGATCGCCGCAACTAAATAGCAAATATTTTGGCGATACCGAAGTCAAAGCAAGCCAAATGTATAAAAATTTTTAAAAATAATTATGCTGCAAACATATCTGCCGAAAAAATATCAAGTGTATTTTGGCCAAGGAGTGAATATTGGTTTGGCTACCTGTTGGTCCGATCCAAAATTATTGATGGAAAAGACCGCCAACCACCTGATGGATAAAATTGCCATTGTTGGCAGTTTATATAGCATGGAAGGTGTCTCTATCATTATTCGCAATTTAGCCTTGAATCCGCAAATAAACCAATTGATTGTGTGGACAAATAGTCCGTTATCTGATACAGCTATTGGAAAATCAGGTTTACAATTGTTAAAACAATTATTTATCAATGGTATAAATGACGATCATTCGATTGTTGGTACCACTTATCGACTTCATACTGAAATTGATATAAATGTTATCAAAAAAATTATTCATCATGTTCAAATAATTGATTTTGAGGGAAAATCAATTGACGATCTATCTTCTCATGTTTTTTTATTGCATTCAAAAAACAGTCAGCCATATATGTTGCCAATCAATTTTCCGGAAACACAGCGAGATACATCTATGCCCCAACCCAGCGAAAATGTCGGCTGGTTGGTACGCGATCAAAAACTAATTAATGTTTGGTTGAAGCTTGTTGATAAAATATTGCGTTATGGATCAATAAAATTATCCGACTATGGCAATCGTCAAAAAGAACTGCAGTATGCCACATGGGTTATCAACGATGACACATTTGGATCAATTTTCATTCCCGATTGGCCAGCTGAAGTTCTGTCCACATGCGGTTTTACTCGTCAAAAAATCGACGACTATAAAAATATGTTATTAACACCGGAGTTACCTGCAGAAACAACTTATACCTATGGTTATCGATTACGTAACTATTTGGGCCAAGTTGACCAAATTGCCGAAATTGTCCGGTTGCTTAAAGAAAGTGTTGTAACTCGTCGAGCATACGCCACCACCTTTATTCCACCGGAAGATTTGTTTCAAAACTCCCCTCCGTGTCTAACTAGCATTCAAGTTATTACCGATATTAATCAAAAATTAAATATGTTTGTATATTTTCGTTCCCATGACATTTTTAAAGCCGCTCTCACAAATGCTGCCGGTCTATTGAATTTACAACAATATATAGCTGAGCAATCCGGTTATTTGCCGGGACAATTAACAATTTCCAGCGCGTCGGCTCATATTTATGAAGAAGAATGGGATATGGCTGCCAAATTAATCGATTGTCAATATTTACATCAAATTTCTACCAGTTTTAACGCCGAAAAAGATTCTGATCCTCGAGGATTAGTTCGTATTATGCTCGAAAACAATCAAATTCATTTTGAATTAGTTGATCAACAAGGGAACATATTAAATCAATTCAATGCTGTATCGGCCAAAGAAATCGCTTATAAAATTAGTCACTTAGATTTATTATCTAGACCTGATCATTATTGCGATATTTCCATGGAATTATTAAAAGCTGAATATTGTCTTGTCAAAAAAATTCCCTATGCTCAAGATCGAAACTTATGGTAAAGCAAACCTATTGCCAACTATAAGTAAAGCATGCTATTTTATATAAAGACGAAACAAAAATTCATTTTTATTCCAACGTAAAATATTATTATGCAAGCGATTATTAGACAAGGTGGAAAACAATATATAGTTCAAGAAGGCACAACTCTTACAGTATCCAAGATCAATTCTGACACCAAAGAAATCAAACCTGAAGTATTAGCAATCTATGATGAGAAATCAATTAATTTGGGAACTCCAGTAGTTGATCAGGCCGAGGTAGTAGCGGAAATCATTGGCGAAAAGCAAGGTCCAAAATTGCATATTTATAAATACAAAAACAAGAATAAATATCGCCGCAAGACTGGACACCGCGACCAGCTTTCGGTTCTAAAAATTAAATCAATCAAATTATGAAAAATTCAATTCAATCTTTCTTTGTCGGTGTTCGTGAAGAGTTTCACAAGGTCAGCTGGCCGACCAGACAACAAACCATTCAAACTTCCGCTATTGTTATCATTGCAACAGTTGTCGTGGGAATCTATATTAGTATCATTGATTATGGGTTAAGTTATCTCATTCAAAATTTTGTTATATAAAAAAGTAAAATGAATCAACCAAATCCAACAAATATTCCAACAGATGATTCCGAAATTAATGAAATAAATCATTCCACTTTTGATGAGGAACAAGATGACAATGCTATCGAATCCAAAACAATTTCCGAAAAAGACAACAAGAAAAAAGATGAAGATGTGATTGATTTTGATGCGGTATCTGATGGTCAAAAACATTGGTATGTCATCAACACATATTCCGGCTATGAAGATAATGTTGCTCAAGCACTTCGTCAAAGAATTGATAGCATGGACATGAATGATCGAATTTTTGACGTGGTCGTGCCCAAAGAAAAAAAAGTTGAAATCAAGAATGGCAAAAAAAAGATCGTCGAAAAAAAGATTTTCCCCGGGTATGTGCTAGTTCAAATGATTGTTGATGAAGACTCTTGGTATGTAGTTCGCAACACCCCCAGTGTCACCGGCTTTATCGGATTTGGCAACAAACCGTCTCCGCTTAGTGATGAAGAGATAAAAAATATCCAGAAACGAATGGGTATCGATGAGCCCGAATTCAAAATTGATTATGAGATTGGAGAATTGGTAAAAATCATCGATGGACCGTTCAAAGATTTTGATGGTGTTATCTCCGAAATTGACAAGATTCGCGGCAAGATCAAAGTATTAGTATCAATGTTTGGCAGAGAAACTCCAGTCGAACTGGATGCCCTACAAATTCAAAGAGTATAATTTATCAAAATATTTTTTTCTAAGATACAACTATGGCTAAACAAATTAAAACGAAGATCAAATTGCAAGTGATGGGTGGTGCGGCCAATCCTTCTCCTCCAGTCGGTCCGGCTCTCGGTCAACACGGTGTTGATCTGATGAAATTTTGCAACGCTTTCAATGAACGAACCAAAGATCAAAGAGGTACCATTGTCCCGGTAGTAATTACTGTTTACGAAGATCGCACCTTTGACTTCATAACCAAAACTCCACCGGCTGCTGAATTGATTCGTCAAGCCATCAAATTGAAAAAAGGTTCAGGCGAACCAAACAAGAATAAAGTTGGTAAAATTTCCCGCAAACAATTAGAAGAAATTGCTAAAATTAAAGAACCAGACTTGTCTGCCAACGACATCGATGCCGCTGTCAAAATTATTGCTGGATCTGCCCGCAGCATGGGCGTTGAATACGAATTATAATTATTATTTTAATAAATGTGGGAGTTTGCTTGTTAGCCAACGCTGGTACCACATAAAGGAAATTTTATGCCTAAAGAACAAGAAACCAAAAAAACTAAATCGACATCCAAGAAAAAAACAGTAGTTAAGATTAAAAGTAAGAAGTATTCAGAATGTGTCAAAAAAGTCGATCGCACTCGTTTTTATTCATTAGAAGAGGCTGCTAATTTAGTTAAAGAATTATCCACTACCAAATTTGACGGCTCAGTGGAAATGCATCTGCGCCTTAATTTCGATACTTCCAAAGATTCTGTGCGTGGCAGTGTAATTTTGCCCAATGGTTCAGGTAAGACCAAAAAAATTGTTGTTTTTGCTGATGACAAAGATGCTAGCGCTGCCAAAAAAGCCGGCGCTGTCGATGCGGGCAATAATGACTTGATAGACAAGATACAAAAAGGCTGGCTTGATTTTGATGTGGCCATTGCTCATCCATCTCTCATGCCACAAGTTGGTAAACTAGGAAAAATACTTGGTACCAAAGGTTTGATGCCCAACCCCAAAGCTGGCACAGTATCCGTCGATGTTGTCAAAGCGGTGGAAGAATTTTCCAAAGGAAAAACCGAATTTAAAGCCGATAGCAACGCCATTATTCATTTAGCGGTTGGTAAAATATCTTTTGATGGAGTCAAAATTAAAGAAAATATTTTGAGCGTCATCGAAGCTGCTAATAAAGTCAAACCACAAAAAGTGAAGGGAAAATATATCACCAGCTTGTTTTTATCTCCAACTATGGGTCCAAGTGTCCCGGTTGATGTTAGTAAATTGTAATCATGTTTCAATCCAAAAAAACAACCTCATTTAGGAGGTTGTTTTTTTGGTTTTTCCCCAGCCATTTTTGCCTTAAAATTGCTAAAATTAATCATAGGCAAATAATTTTACAAACGTATCAAATTTTAAAAATGTCAAAAATACTAATTCAAAAATTAACTACCGACGCCATTGTCCCAAGTTATGCCCAAGCCGGCGATATTGGCATGGATATTAGCAGCAATGTTGACGTAATTATTCCTGCCAAATCGAGAATTATTGTTTCAACTGGTTTTGCTATGGCTTTGCCCGATGGTTATGCTGGTTTAATTTGGGACCGTAGTGGCATGTCTGCCAAACACGGAATTACCACTATGGGCGGAGTCATTGATCCAAACTATCGCGGAGAATGGTGTGTTATCTTGTACAATACTACCGATCAAGATTATCAAATTCACAAAGGCGACCGTATCGCGCAAGTAATAATCCAACGTGTTGATCAAATGCCTTGTGAAGTGGTCGCCAAATTACCTGCCACCAATCGGGGAGCCAATGGTTTTGGTAGTAGCGGCCGCTAATTTTTTAAAGGAGGTAATAATGTCGGGCAAATTTTTTGTTATCGACGGCACTGACGGCAGTGGCAAAAAGACTCAACTAGAGTTGTTGCACCAACGTTTTCGCCACAACCACATTCCGGTTATGATTGTGGATTTTCCTCAATATGACAAAGTGTCATCAACTTTGGTCAAAGCATACCTCAATGGAGAATTTGGTCATGCCGATCAAGTAAAACCGGAAATAGCTTCCATATTTTTTGCAATTGATCGATGGACGGTGGCTGATGAAATACGTTCAGCGCTCGCCAAGGGCAAAGTAGTATTGGCCAATCGTTACGTCTCCTCCAACAAAGGTCATCAAGCCGGCAAAATCAAAAACAAACAAAAATTAAATCAATTTTTGACTTGGGTCGATAATCTGGAATACGAGATTTTCGGTATTCCCCGGCCCGATCAAATTTTTTTGCTATACCTTCCCTATAAATTCGGTCAAAAATTTGTCGACCAAAAAGGATATCGCGATTACATCGGCGGTAAAAAAAGAGACATTCACGAAAAAGATAGCCAACACTTGCAAGATGCCGAAAAAGCGTATTTATATGTCGCCCATCGAGAAAAATGGGAAATCATTGATTGTTTGGATTCCAAAACTGGGCGGCCTAAATCAATCCAAGACATCAATGATATTCTGTATCAAGAAATGGAGAAATACTTTATGTAAATTTAATCTATTATAATTTACCATTAAATTAATATTTATTTTGTACAAAAAAAATGAGTAAAAAAACTATTATAACATTGCTAGTCGTTATTCTTCTTTTGATTTTTGTTGGTGGCGCCTTCGGAATATTCGGTATCATGATGCTTTTTCGTGCAGACAATAATACCAACAAGCCATCAAATATTGGTAATGATCATCCTACCACCATCAATCAATTTCCGCCTGATAAATTCCTTACCTTTCAATCAGATGAAGAATTTATTCAATATTATGCAGAATCACAAACTGTTTCTTCAAGAAATTATCTAATGCCGACTGCCACCATGGATATGTCTTCCGAGGAAAGTAAAGCAATTTCTCCGACTACGGATTCGATGTCAAATTCCTTTCCTGTGTCTGGTGGCGAAGCAGATCGATATTCC
Source organism: Patescibacteria group bacterium (assembly GCA_036795335.1). Classification (GTDB taxonomy): domain Bacteria; phylum Patescibacteriota; class JAHJAL01; order JAHJAL01; family JAHJAL01; genus DAIREY01. The sequence goes on along the minus strand of DAIREY010000014.1, from coordinate 86 downwards.
GCCACCAATGTGCAAGTTGCTGGTATCGACGAACCGGACATTGTCAAAACCGATGGCCAAACAATATTCTATTCTCATCAGTCTCC
>DAIREY010000013.1:0-16619 GCA_036795335.1 Patescibacteria group bacterium | reverse complement strand
AATCGTACACCACAATTTTCTCATTTGTCTTTTTGTTCAAACCGTATGCCAACGCTGCTGCTGTCGGTTCATTGATAATGCGTTTGACATCCAAACCGGCAATTTTACCGGCATCTTTGGTGGCTTGCCTTTGTGAATCATCAAAATAAGCCGGCACGGTAATCACCGCTTCGGTCACCTTCTCGCCCAAAAATCCTTCGGCATCTTCTTTTAATTTTTGCAAAACCATAGCGGAAATTTCCGGCGGAGTATATTCTTTGCCATTCATGACGATCAAAATCGAATCATTTTTGCCTTGTTTCACGATAAATGGCATCATATCAATATCTCTTTTCACTTCCGGATCACTAAATCTTCTGCCAATAAACCTTTTGACGCTAAAAATCGTATCAGTTGGGTTGGTCATCGCCTGTCTCTTGGCTAATTGACCCACTAATCTCTGTCCATTTTTATCAATCGCCACAATTGAAGGCGTTGTCCGATTTCCCTCCGCATTCGCGATTACAGTCGGCGAACCACCTTCCATAATTGCCATACACGAGTTGGTCGTTCCCAAATCTATGCCAATAATTTTTCCCATGACATTCTCCTATCATTAAAGAATTATTTATAATCACAAACCTCAAATCCCAAACTGCTTTTCAACAATTTGAGATTTGAAATTCACTATTATTTTTTACCAATTTTTTTCACGAGCAACTTGGTCGCTTTTTTCTCAACCATCTTTTCCGCGCTCACTGTCAGTACTCCGTCCTTCAACTCAGCCACCGCAGTTGATTCTTTGACCATTTCCGGCCAAGCTATTTGTCTGGAAAAACTACTCATACGACTTTCCATTCGATAATACTTCTTATTTTTTTCTTCCTTCTCTTCTTTGCTGTGACCTCTCACCATGACCATTTTGTCCGTTATCTCTACTTCCAAGTTTTTTTCATCCACTCCCGGCAACTCAAATTCCATCACCACCTTTCCGTCTTTTTCGAAAATGTTGACAATCGGACCACCCATCATTGTATGTTTCCGTCCGAAAAATGGTTCATCAAACCACGATTCCAAGTCATCATTTCCCCAGGGGATTAACCATTTACTCATTTTTTCCTCCATCAATAAAAAAATAAATAAATTTACAAATTATACTTTGTATAACAACACTCTGGCTGGCTTAATCAACTGTTCTCCCGATTTAAAACCGGACTCAACTACTTCGGCAATCTGACCATTGTTATCTTTGTTACCCTCTTTAAAACCGACTGCTTCACACCACTTCGGATCAAACTCTACTCCCGCCTCAATTTTTTCAATTTCATATTTTTTGAGAATCACATCAAACATTTGCATCACTTTTTGCAAACCGTCCTGATTTAATTCACTACTTTCGACCGCTCTGCGCAAACTGTCATACAAAGGCAGAAATGACAAAACCACTTCTGCTTTGGCAATATTTAAAATCGCTTTTTTTTCCTCTTCGCTTCTTTTTTTGTAATTTACAAAATCAGCAATTGACCTTTTCCAATTTTCTTCCATTTCCTGGCATAGTTTACCTAGTTCAATACATTTCTGACATTCTGCTTTATCTTTCTCTTTCTGATCATTTGTTGTATTTTTTTCTTCGCCTTTCTTCATTATTAATCCCAAATAACATAAATAAACAAATATAAACTAAAATTCTTCCAATATTCGTGAAGCGAAATCCAGCAACGTTGGCATAATATTGTAATCCATACGTATCGGTCCCACCAAACCAATCACATGATCTTCGCCAAAAGGATCTCGGAATTTTTTTATCACCATCCCAACTTCTCTGGTATATTCATACCCCAATTCTTCCGCCAAAAAAACCCGAAAATTATCATCGCGCATTTTGTCTCGCACATCAAAAGCCAAACGATCCAACATATCACGCAAAGTGGCAAAATCTTGAATCAAATGAAAATCGGTAAATTCCGGATGTCGAAAAACATATCTCATCCCGCTTACTTCCACCCGATCAGGCGGATAGCTGACAAACGTCATACTATTTGTCAAAGAAGACAATTCGTCAGCCAACAATCGAATCGCTTGTGAATATTTATTGCTATCAATCGATTTGACCATCATGGTAATCCGACGACGAAAACGTGTCGGAATATCACGCTCCATCATCAAATTATCAATATAGTGTCGAAACCCCAAGGTAGTTGGCACGCGCCCACTGGAAACATGCGACTGTTTCAAATATCCGTATTCTTCCAACAAAGCCATGTCGTTTCGTACTGTCGCACTACAACAAGCCATCTTGTGTCTCTTCACCAATTTGGCCGATCCGATCGCTTTAGCCGACTGGATATAATCCGATATAATCATGCGCAAAATCCGATTTTGACGTTCATTCAAAGTATTCATATCATTTTTACAAACATTTTTCTAACACACATTTATCATAAATTTAGCAGTCAAACTTGTCAACTGCTAAATTTTTCTACAGACAATTTAGTAGCCAACCTCTATCACTTTTTCCTCTCATTATATTAATGATAAAATAAAATCAATACACCAATAAACTTCAAAAAATGAAATTTTTTGCCAAAGCTTTACTCTCCATCTTAATTTGCGGTCTTTTTCCTGTTGTCGGCACCAATGCCGCCGCCGATTATTCGTATCGATGGATTTCTCAATCCGGCTACGTCGATCTATTTCCCGAGCAAACCGCTCGCTTATGGGTTTTGGTCGAAAACACCGGTACCAAAACATGGGACAAAAATGTTCCCATTCACCTTGGCACTTCCAATCCGGTTGATCGAGATAGTATTTTTTATCACTCTTCCGATTGGCTATCTCCCAATCGTCCCGCCTGGCTCACTGATGACACCATTATCCAACCGGGTGACCGCGCTGTCTTTATGTTCGAAATCACCGCTCCCGCCACTCCCGGGACATATCAGGAATATTTTCGTCCAGTTGTGGAAAACGCCGGTTGGCTCGAAGACTATGGTATATATTGGCAAATAAATGTCAAATCAGTCGAAAGCACCGCCGGTGTTCCTCAAGACCCAAATCAAGATTATTCTACTGATGGAATATATCGGAGTGAACTGGTTTATCAAGAATCTCCTCAATTCTCCATTACCCAAGGCGAAACCAAAAAACTGGCCATTCAAATCAAAAATACCGGCACCGCCACCTGGCACAATACTGGCGACAACCCTGTCCATCTCGGCACCGGCGATCCGTGGGACCGTCATAGTATTTTTACCAACTCCAATTGGGTTTCTACCAATCGCCCCGCCGCTATCAATGAAAACAACGTCAATCCGTCCGATCTTGCCAGTTACAACTTAGTCATTACCGCTCCAACTGATGCCGCCCCCGGCATCTACGTAGAAAAATTCGAGTCAGTCGCCGAGAATATCTCTTGGTTTATGGATTACAATATCACATATATTATTACCGTCAAATCCACCAATCCCCAATATGGAGAATTAATCACCGATGACGATGTTGATCAATTTTTATCATCCGGTGACACCATCGACATCACTGATTTGCAAAGCGGTAAGTCCATGACTGTACAAACCATTGGTATGGATCACTATCACGCTGATGTCGCCCCGATTGATGCTACCGGCACCGACTTGATTCGCGAAATCTACAATTTCCATGATGAATTTATCCCTTGGTGTGATGGCGACGATTGGATACTTTGGCAACCCAATGCCGTCACCGTGCGTGTCAGCTCCGATCCGCAAAATCGTCAAATCGCCGCCGCCATGGTTGGCTGCCCACATGATACAGATGGCGGCATCACCAACAATAATTTTCCCGGACATTTTTGCCTTCACTTTCTCAATTCTATGCAACACGGCCAAGAGACACCTGATTGCAGTTTCCAAAAAATGGTCCAAAAAGCAGCCGGCAACCCCAACTATTCCACCTACGGTCAAACCGAACCATGTTGGAATCCTTGTGTTACCGGTGATTGCTAATTAAATAATTTTAAAAAAATAATCCAGAAAAATTAACTGATAAAAACTATCGGTTAATTTTTTTATCAAAAATTTTTTCACTTTGTTTAACTTTTGCTTTAAAAAAAATTCATAAAAAAATTGTATATTTAAAAAAATAATTATTTCCAATGCCCATCTCCAAATCATGGCTAAGTACCATTTTTGGTCTTTCATTCATCACGGGAGCCTTCTTGTCACTTCGCCTTTCATTTTTGCCTATCGGTTCAATCATTTGGTTATTGGTCCCATTTGGTATTTTTTATTCTCTTCGTTCACCGATCACCCACGTCATTGCTTGTTTTATTGGCCTTATACTTGGCAGTTTCGTCTGTCATCAATACTTTCTGCAAATTCAAAATTATCGCCCATTACCAATCAATCGATCAATCACAATTTCCGGTACTATTATTGATCCGCCGGAGATCAAAAACAATCATCAGCAAATTGTTATCGGCAAATTATTTGACGAAAAAAATCAAAAATGCGATGGACACATTTTGGTTTACACTTCTCCTTTCCCGTCATATTTCTATCACCAAACTATTCAACTAACAACTTCCTTATCCAAACCGGAAAACTTCACCAATGATTTTTCATACACCGGCTATCTGGCTTTACGCCAAATTTTCTATCTTAGCTATTCTCCTCAGATTAAAATTATTCCCACCTCATCTTCTCATCTCCTCCCCCAAATATTGACACTCATCTACTCGTTCAAAAATACCTTGCAAAATCTTATCAATAATTCTATCCCTTTCCCCGCCGCCGGTTTGCTCGCTGGTCTATTGCTGGGAGTCAAAAACGCACTGCCTAACAACATATATCAAGATTTTCGCCAAGCCGGATTAACTCATATCATTGTTGTCTCTGGTTTCAATCTGACCATTTTCGCCACACTATTTTTAACGTTTTTCCGCGGATACATTCATCGCTTTCTTCTTCTTACCTTTACCATCATCTGCATCACTGCCTTCACTATCCTCACCGGCGCCGAAAGTTCAATCTTACGCGCTCTGTTCATGACCATCATCATGATTGGTGCTCCTTTCTTGGGCCGCCGCAGCCACTCCGGCCTCTCCATTATCTTGGCAGCCTGTATCATGATTGCTCTCAACCCATTCATTTTATGGTATGACGCCGGCTTTCATCTCTCTTTTTTGGCCACCATTGGCATCGTCTATTTTTCTCCAATCATTTCGCCTCTTGTCGATCGTCTTCCTCTGCCACACGTGATTTCCGATACACTTGGTGAGTCCCTCGCTGCCATGATACCAACCATGCCTTACATCGCCCATTCTTTTCACCAAATTTCTTTGGTAGCCATTTTTTCCAACATCATCATTTTGCCATTTATTCCAATCATCATGCTCCTGGGTTTTATTTCCATCACACTTTCCGCCATACATTCAGTGCTGGCTTTGATTCCCAACATAGTCACCACATTTTGCCTCAATCTCGTTATCCACCTCACCACTTTTTTCGCTCGATTGCCTTTTTCGGCTATCAGTATTTCTTTTTCTAACAATCGAATGATTATTGTCTATATCATTCTAACTATTCTTGTTTGTATTATTCATGCCAAATTTCTTCGCCCATGCTACCCACAAAACAATTCTATCTCTTGATTATTGGAAATATTATCGCTTGGCAATACATTTTTCAACTATATTATCAACAGCCAGCGACCATGACCGTTCTCGACGTTGGACAGGGCGAATCCACACTTATTCAAGATCAGCATACCCAAATTTTGATTGACGCCGGACCGGACCAATCAATTTTATCCGGCCTAGCTCAATCTCTACCCGCTCATGATCAGACCATTGAGTTAATTATCCTCTCTCATTCTCATGACGACCATTATCAAGGATTTAATTATCTCTTTTCTCGTTATCACATCAAACAAGCTATTATCAACGGCATTGCCGATCAAAACCCTGATTACCAAAACTTTCTTTCTTTTCTGACACAGCAACGCGTCAACATTCACTACGCTCAAGCCGGCCAACAAATCAAACTCAACGACATTACCATCGACCTACTTTTCCCCTTTTCTTCTCTGCAAGGCCAAACCACCGAAGAACCAAACAACACCTCTATCGCCGTCAAAATCACTTCGCCACAAATATCAGCAATTATCACCGGCGATCTTCACCAAGAAATCGAAAACCAGCTCGTCGAGCATTATCATTCCGACTTGCAAGCCGACATTCTAGTTGTCGGTCATCATGGCTCCAAAACATCTACCGGTGATTTATTTCTAACTACAGTTCATCCCCAAACCGTCATCATTCCGGTCGGGTTGGACAACAAATTCAACCATCCCTCGCCCGAAACCATCGACAAATTGATCCAAAAAAACATCGAGATCAAACGTACCGATCTCGATGGCAGTGTTTCCATAAAATTATAACTAAAAATCATTTCCAACCTGCCAACATCTACATGCTACATCTTTTTCTGTTTGAAATTTCTTGCTTGTTACGGACGAGATACCCGATAAAGAATATTCGCTCCGCTCATGTCTTTTCGGGTATGACAACATCGGTTGTTATTTATTTTTACCTTGCGATTTTCATTGCATATTGCGTATTGCATATTGCTCGTATTTAAGATTTCTTGCGATTTCAATTGCATATTGGATATTGACCCTTGATTATTGTTTGCAATTTTAGATTTGGAATTTCTCTTCTCCTTACTCCCTACTACTTATTTTTTCACTTCCCAAACCGCCGTTCTCTCTCCTCGAATTCCTCCAACACCTTGTGCAGTTCTTCCTTGGTAAACTCCGGCCAATATTTATCCACAAAAAACATCTCGGCATAAGAAATTTGCCAAGGCAAAAAATTACTCACTCTCGTTGCTCCACCCGTCCGCACCATCGCATCCACTTCCGGCATCCCGGCCGTATACAAATATCTGTCAAACAGTTCCTCCGTCACTTCCTCCGCTTTCACTCCGGCTCTAATAATCTTTTGACAAGCGTCCACAATCTCCGCTCGCCCACCATAGCCAAAACACAAACTCAAAGTCAAACCGCTCCCTACTCCGGTATCGGATATCAACTTTTCCATCGCTTTCATAACCACTTCCGGAAACAATTCCAACCTACCTAATAATTTTACTTTCACTCCCTCATCAATCAATTTTTGTCTCTTATTAACTGCGAAATCCACAAACAGATCAAACAACATTTTCAATTCACTAGCAACTCGTTTGAAATTTTCCGTACTAAACGTATATACCGTCAAATATTTTACTCCCAACCGACCACATTCACTAACTATTTCTTCCAATCGATCCGCTCCCACACGATGACCTTCGGTTACATTACTTAAATTTTGTTCTTTGGCCCATCGTCGATTGCCATCCATGATAATTGCCAAATGTTCAGGTATTTTCATTTTCTCTTTTTCTAATAATTAAATTTTTTGGTCTTCATTATTATAAACTCAAGCATTGCCTTTCGCCAAATAAAAAAACCTCTTACCTTCCACCAGGAAAATAAAAGGTCTTTATAAAATCTCTTCTTTCTTCTTAACTATTCTTTTCGGCCACCTTGCAATTGTTCTACTTTGGCTTCAATTGGCCACTTGGCAAATGCAAAATAAATCAACATGATTGGTTGAAAAAACATTACCAACAATACCATCCACCAAGCATAACCCATCTTTTTCACCAATCGATAAGTTAAATAAATACCAAAAACCGTTATTACTAATACAACCACCAACCATACAATCATCATACCGATTCCCAAACCCCCGGCCAACAAACCGGCCGCAGCATCACCTGCGCTGGAATCATAGCTGGTTGTCCCATAGCTGTAATCATAATCCATTTTTTGTCTCCTAAATAATACTAATATTATTTACCCTCACCCTTATTATATACTATTTCATCATAAGTTTTCCCCAACTGTCCATTTTATCCACAGTATTTCCCTTATGCCTCATCCACTTGGCGGTTCCAATCAAGATTGACACCATCAATACTATTTAATTTATTCTGTATAAAATCTTTGATTGTTGCCAAATCCGCCTCGGTCTTACCTTCCGCTCGCACCGAAATCACCGGTTGCGTATTGGAAGATCGCACCAAAAACCATCCATCACCGATATATCCTCGAATACCATCAATATCAATGTAGTGATCACACTTTTCCCGACAATAATCCACCACCTCTTGCACGATCTCTTTTTGTCGATCCGCCGGTACCGCCACTCGATATTCCGGCGTTGCCGGATAATTGGGAATATCGGCCATCAACTCCGCCAAACTTTGACCCGAATCAGCCACAATACTCATCACTCGCGCCAAAGCATAAATTGCATCATCAAACTTGTACCAACCATCCGCAATATAGTAATGGCAACTCATTTCCGCCGCCAAGATCGCTCCTTCGGCATGCAATTTTTCTTCGATCAAAGTGTGTCCGGTCTGACCAAAAATCGGCACTCCGCCCAAACGTTTTACTTCCTCGACTACCGCCTCAGAATTCTTTAATTCGACGATTACTTTTTCTCCCGGCTTCTTGGCCAAAATATCCCTTGCCAACAACATTTCAATTTTATCTCCCATCCACACTTCGCCATGATTATCCACAAATCCCACTCGATCGGCATCACCATCATACATGACTCCCATGTCTGCCCCACTCTCTGTGATCAATTTTTTTAACCAACCGTAATTATCCATGGTAATCGGGTCCGGTTGATGCAAACTAAAATTCGGATCAATTTCACCGTTAATTATTTCTATTTGGCAACCAAGCATTTTCATTAACTTCGGCACCACCAAAGCTGCCACCGACCCGGACGGATCCATCGCCACCTTAAGCGGTTTTGCCAATTTAATTTTTTCCGCTATTTCCTGCAAATGTCGATCGGTAATGTCGCCATACTCTTCTTCCCGTCCACTATTGGTCGCCAACAAATCCCCTTTCAAAATCATTTCTTTCAAAATTTCAATTTCCGCTGTCGGCAAAGATCTATTTTCATATGAAAATTTAACTCCGTTGTAATTGGCCGGATTGTGACTGGCCGTAATCATCACTCCCCCATCCACTCCATCTTGATGAGCGGCATAATACATCGTTGGCGTCGCCACTACTCCCATCGTTCGTACCACACAACCGCTGGCCATCAAACCGGCTTTCACCGCTTCGTAATACTCATTGGAACTCCGTCGAATATCCATCCCTAACACCACAATTTGGCCACCACGCTGCCGCACATAACTACCAAACGCCTGCCCAATCAACTTCATCGTCTCTTCATTTAAGCCCTCTCCGGCAATTCCCCGCACATCATAAGCTTTAAAAATTGATTCGTCTATTTGCATCTTTTTTATTTAATAAATCAAATAAGCAAACATATTTATTATAAACCAAAATCGACATTCAAAAATAACTCGCCATTTTTTTTATCAAGCTTGACCGTACCCCTCCCTCAAAATATATAATTAAACATGTCCAAAACAAAAAAATAATGCACAAAAAGGAGGAGAAATATTTTGCCGGCCAACAGAGAACTAGTCGTCAACCCTTTGGAAATGCTCGATCTTACTCCGGATGAACAAAACATCTTCCGGGAAAAAGCTCGGCAAATTTTTGGTCCAAAACTAAGCTTTATGCCGCTGGAATACATCATTGCCACGGTCATCAAAGCCAAACACCAAAATTAAATTTTAAAAGAAATTAAAAATCCCCCGCTTACCAACGAGGGATTTTAAAATTCTACTTACTAAAAATATCATCGGTGCAATCTTTCCTGTGCAACAAAAAAATATTTATTTTTAATAACTATTGCAACTCGCTTTTGGCTGTTGCCAATATTTTTTCGTTAATCACCGTTGCGTCATATTGCAAAACCTTATCTTGCAATTCCACCGGAAAAATATTTTTTATATCCTCACTATACAATGAACCATCTCGAGGAATCCGATGAGCAAATTGGTGAATATCAAAAAATGACAATTCGTTGGGATAACTGATCTCTGCCGGCAGTGAAGAACCGCTTTTCTCCTCGACTTCTTCCCCATTTTTTACAAACTCTCCACAACGCACCCACAAATAGTGTGGAAACAATTCATCACTATCCAATTTTTCAAACAGGCAAATCTTTTTGCTTCCCTCCACCGTCTGCCAACAGAAATCTTCTTGGCTTTGCAAATATTCTCTGACCGCCACATCCACCTGTTCGTTGCCTAAAGAAAAATTATCATTCATATTTTCTTCAGTTTTCAAACCGGTACATCGCCAATTTATTTCCGCTTTTTCAGTCTCTTCACTCACCACACAAGCCGGATTGCACCCCTCTCGCACTGAATTAAGATTAGCATCAAACCACCAAGTCTTGGAATTGGGATTATAACTTCCCAAACCCAAAGCCTCACCACCTTTTATACAAGTTTGCTCAGCAATTTTTCTGGCTTGTTCTTCTGTCATAACCGTCGATTTATTTTGCCCATTCTGGGAAATATTATCCATGATATTTTTTGGTTGACATCCCACCAAAAACAATAACGAAATCACCCCCATCAATACCATTTCTTTTTTCATGGTAAAATTTTTTATTGAATATTAAGCTGACAACTTTTTCATCACCTCGGCAAATTCTTCGTCAGTTGCTTGTTCACCCTGCAATATCGGGCAATCTTTGCCTTGCCAATAACTTTGCATATTCATATTTTTGCGGGTAATTTTTTCCGCCAAAACTCGGTCATCACCGATCTGACTCATAAAATAATGCACTCCTCCTTCAAAAATTTCTTCACAACTTTTGACACTGCCATCCTCATTGACACAATACAAACAAAATTGCGAATTTTCATCTCCACCGGCAAAATCTGCCGGCTTGGTCAATGGCATCCCACAAGCTTCACAAAATTTCATAACAATTCCTCCGCAAATTTATTCAAATAATACTTCTATCGTATAATTTTTTCCCATCACTTACCACCAACTATCTCAAACATTTTTCCCAGAAAACTTATTACTTATTAATATTTATCGCCCTTTCCACCATAAACTTTACACCTTCTGCCATATTTATCATCTCAAATTTAATTTCCGGATATTTATTGTGAAATACTCGAAATATTTCATCAGCAAAAGCTTGGCCAACCATTGGTACTCTATCAAAATCAAAAACAATCAATTTAAACTTTTCCAAACCGGACAATATTCGACGAGCTTGCGAACGAGAAACATACACTCCACCAACAGTATACAACTTAACTTTAATTTCTGTTTTATCAAAACCATAATCGCTTTCATCATCAATATTCGTATATTTCTTAAAAATATCATTAAGATGAACCTTACTTTTTTTGTCAATTTGAAATTTTACACTGGTCCCTTTCTTTATCTTCTTTATTTTTTGAACAAAAATATCCGGAATCTGATTGTTGACTATGAGCTGATAACCAAAACTATCCAAAGTAAAAATATCCGCCACCTTGGAAGTAAAAAATATTCCTTCGCCGGAATGCGATTTGGGCATAGTAGTGGTTTTACCTTTCAATAAATCCTGAACAGCTTCCAACTCTGAATCTAATTTATTTTTTTTCATAATACTTTTAAAAACTCCTACTCCACCATCTTCAATCACAAACGTCAAAAATGATCCTAAATCAGAAATCTCCACTCGGATTTTTTTCGATTTTGAATGTTCAATCGCATTGTTCAACATTTCCGAAAAAGCATAATCAAATATGCTCCGAATATTATCCGATAAACTCACCAATTCCGGCAGTGAAGAAATCTGATCCAAAACTCTATGTTCTTCCAAACCTTTATTTATGTAAATATTGGAGTAACTCAATTTAGTCAGCTTTTTATTTGACCGCAAACTACCATGAATATAATAAGCGCTTCTTGTTGAACCGATTTTTACCAACTGATTTGTTGCTCGCAATTCTTTCAATAACCGATTTACATACTGTCTGGAAACACCAAATTTTTTTACCAATTCTCCTGAATTAACTTTTCCCATGCGCTCTGCATATTCCAAAATTTCTTGTTTGCTAATCATATAACCAAAAATAATTGTCAACTAATTGTCAACTAATTGTCAACTAAATTATAATTTATTGTCAACCAATTGTCAACCAAAAAATAAATAATTGTCAACCAATTCACTCCGCTAAAAACATCCATAAAAAAAGATTTCAACCATTTTAAGAACACCAGTAAAATTCTACTGGTGTTCTTTATCAATAATTAACAATACTCATTCCAAATTAAAATGTTGAGATAGATATTTTCTAATAGCCAACAAAACTTTCTCATCCACCATCCCAATCATCTTGATAAATCTATTTTGATCAAGCGAAACGATATTATAGACTTTGATAACCGAATCCTCTCTCAACCGATTTTTAGCGTCAGCCGATATCAAAATATCATCCGGCAATTTATTTTTTTGGTTTAAAGTCAAAGGAATCACTGTCAACAAATTTGACTTCAAAATAATACTATCAGCTTGGACAATCACTGCCGGCCTAACGCCGGCAAACTCATGACCGACACTAGGGTCAAAATTGACTAAATATATACACCCATATCTAAATTTATTTCTCATCATAGTCTGGCAACTCCATATAGTAATCTATCTCTTCCTTACTAATCGGCCCCAAATTTTTTAAAATATCTTTGGCGCTAGCATCCTGCCAATCCTGTTCATGATCTCTCCGAGCATAAGGCACCTGACGATCAAAAACCAAATTGTAATCAATTTCCCGATTATGCTTTCCGGCCACCCACGGCTGATCAAGATGAACATAGTCCTCAATCTGACGGGCCGACAAATCCGAAAGACGATCAATTACATCGTTGATCAACTCTATCTCTTGAGCATTTAGTTTTGCCAAATCAGCTTTTTGCAAGGCAATATATCTTTTTTGTTTCATCCCAAAATAATCTTGCGCAAATATCTTGATCACTTCTTTGCTTTTCATTTGCTCCACCGCCAAGCGAAATTCTTTCATCACCGGCACCGGCCCAAACTGTTGTTTGAGATAATGCATACCGGTCACTGATTGACCATATTTTTCATAAGCATCGAAATCAATAAAATACAATAACTTATAAATCACCGTCTCCCCAACATTGGGTTTACCGCCACATTTTTCCAGCAAATACAACAGCACAGTCTGAAACTTTTCTTTATCAAAAACAATATCTTGATTGATATCCTCTCGCTCTTTGCCTAAACTTTTTTTAGTTTCCAAATGCATCAGCTCATCCACCGACAAACCAAAAATCACTGCCAATTTCTGCAACTCCTCCGCTCCAATCATCCTTTTTCCGCTTTCAATCTGCGACATAGAAACTTGATTAAGCTTCATCTTTTGCGCCAGCAACGCCTGCGACCAGCCTTTTTCCTCCCGCAAACTTTTTATTTTTTGACCGATTTTTTGATAAAAGTTGGTCATAGTGTTTATAATAAAATACTAAAGAAATAAGTAAGTAAGTAAATAATTTAGTATATTTATATCATACAGTATAATAATATCAGTATCAATATATCAATTCGATAACTTGACAATACAATTTTGTAAAATTTAAAAAAAGAGGGCTATTGTCAAGCTCTCTATTTTTAAAATAAAGACAGAAAGGAGGAAAGTAGCATGGCTAAAAACCGTAAAACTAGTGCTGGTGCCGCAAGATCAGCATCAAAAGTCCTACGTGATGGCAGAACCAGCAGAGATAGCAAAAGAGCGGCCGGTAGTGCCCTGTCGCAACGAGCACCGAAAAGAAAGAAAAAATAAATCTTTCACCCAATAAGAACGAGAACTCATCTCGTTCTTATTTTTACAACTTAAATTTAGCAACCAAGCTATCTAATCCAAAACTCAGCCCTATCACATTATGCGGAACCAGAAGATAAGCCCATTTCTTGCCCTTATTCTTTAAGTTGAATTCGGTCGCTGATTCACAATACTTCTTTCTCGCCTCAGCTTTTTCCTGTACTTCAGGATTTTCCATGTCTTTTTCCGCCTTTACTTCGATCATGTAAATTGTATCGCCAGTTTCCACAATAAAATCAGGCTCATAGCGTTTTGAATTATGGGCGTAATAAATACGGAATTGGGAGCGAGCAGGGCGTAACCACTTCTTAACCGCAGAGTCTTTTTCAAGAATGGTAGCCAAATCTTTTTCCGCCTTGGAATCAAATTTGTAGAGATTATGACAAGCACGCTTAAAACCGCCGAACACCTTTGAAGGGATAGCATTAGTTGGCTGTATAGTCTCGCTGTAGTGGTGAACGCTATCTTTGGTATACATGGAGAAATTATGCGGCTCTATTTTAGTAAACGGATGAACAACAGGCTCTTCGAAACCAGCCTGTTCCATATAAAAATTCTCTTTCAGTTGAGTGTAAATGAATTTAGCAATCTCTCTTTTGTGATACAGCACAATGTTTCGCAGTTCTTCATCAGACCTACCATCACCAAGTTTGCCTACAGCTTGACCAGCAAGTTTATATAACAGGTCACTTATCTGATCATAATCAATATCGGAGTAGTTAATAAGCTCGTTAACGATAATGTTAATAGGAGTATCCCGAACCACTCCGCCACTTTCGCTTTGGAGAACCTCAAGTTCGTTTGTACGCAGTGTTGTCCTGACAATTTCTTCTGATACAGGCTGATAATTCAGATTGTTCGTATCCAGATCAAATTCATGGAAACCTGTCACAATTTCATTGCTTTGCTGAATCAGAATTCTAGGAATTGGAATTGTTTTTTCAATTACTTCCTGTACCACTTCTTCATATTCTTTTTTAGCCGCCTCGAGGATTTCACTCTGAAAAAGAGTTTTTTGTGGCGCGCTTTCAATACGTTCTATCATTTTTTCAAAAACCACTTTCTTTACCTCTTCCGTTTTTAAATCATTAATACTTTTTACTGAATCCCCAAGATCAGAAACCACTTCAAATAAAGCTTTCTTGGCTTCCAGATTAATGCCGGCCTGTTCCTTTTCTTTCTCATCGATTATTGCTTCAACCTGCTTCTGCTCTTCTTGTAATTCATCACTATATGTCGAAACAGCGGTAACAATGGTTTGTTCTTCGGGAAGACTTTCAGGATCGATTTCAATAATATTTTCTTTTCTGATAATCGAGTTCGGATCATTGGCCGCATCAACTATTGCCTGAAATCTGTCGTGCGCAATAATTGTCAGAGTATCAACTTCTTTTACTCCAGTCTTTTTACCATACGGCAAACGTAATCCACGACCTATGGTTTGTTCGGTAAGGATTTGGGAATTAGCCGCACGTAGAGGAATGATAGTGTACAAATTAGTTACATCCCAGCCTTCTTTCAGCATGTTTACGTGAATCACTATTTCAATGCTGTTTTCAGGTTTTTCAAGATCAACCAGTTTTTGAATATTCTCTTCTTTTTCAGCACCTCTTTGATTGGAGTGGATCTCCATCACCTTGCCTTTGTATCGCCCTTCAAAGAAACGATCCGATTCCATCATCTCCATGATTTCTTTGGCATGCACTGTATCTTTTGCCACAACCAAAACAAACGGCTTTACCAATCTGTTTCCCGTATCACGGGCATAGATATCCAACTGAACCTTGGTGCCTTCATGGATTTTAATACCATCTTCTAATTTAATCAGATCAAGCTCCTTGGGATCATTTTTGTATTGATCGGGATTAAAATTCCGTCGTGTCGCAACGGCAGGTTCTTTCAAAAAACCATCTCTAAGCCCGTGAGCTAGAGAATATTCATACACTACATTTTTAAATTTGTTCCCGCGTGTATCAATCGGCGTTGCGGTGAGTTCCAAACCCAATACAGCCTTTAATTCATTTATAGCTCGCATACCAGCATCGGCGCGGTAATGGTGCGATTCATCCATCAAAATAACGAGATCATCAAGCTCAGAAAGATAATTAAAATACGATTCGCCAAGATATTCGGAAAGTCTTTTGATTCGTGGTTCTTTTCCGCCACGCATTTCAGAACTGATTCGTTGAATATTGAAAATATTAATTTTTACGGATTCGGTAAATAATGTTGCTTGTCGTGCTTCGGCATAATTATCACTTGTGATAATTCGAGGTGGAGCTTGTACAAACTCGCTTATTCCCTGAAAAACATATTTAGAATGATTGGGATTGGAAAAATCTTCAACCAGCTTGTTGTAAATAGTTGTACCCGGTGCCAATACAAAAAAGTTTTTTATCCCTTTTTCCAAATACAAATAAGCAATAAACGCCCCCATTAATCTTGTTTTTCCAACACCCGTTGCCAAAGCGAAGGTTAAAGATGGGAAGTCTCGTTCAAAATCGGTACAAGTGGGATACAAAGCATGAACTTTTTTTAGTTCAGCCATTATATCTACTTCATTTTTTAGTTCTAAGTCTTCCGCAAGTTTAGACAAAATCTCAAGGCTCTCCGCTTGCGGAGCACGAAGACTAAGCCGATTTTTAATGGTTTGTGCTGTTTTATTCATAGTCTTCATGGTTAAGATCTTGTTCTTCGGCAACTTCTTCGGTTGCCTGAATAATATTTAAATCATAATTATCCTGACCAAATTCACATTTTCCAAGAATCATCTGAGGAATTTTCTTGACGGTGATATTCGGATACCTGTCTTCACACTCTGGA
>DAIREY010000081.1:0-3391 GCA_036795335.1 Patescibacteria group bacterium | reverse complement strand
TAATAGATATATTGAACGAATTGCCAATATCCCTCAAACCACCGACGGAACAGGAAAAGATCGGTTGGAAATGTGGAAAGTGGCAGAAAAAGCCATCGCCGAACGGCCAATGTTTGGTTCGGGTCTATCACAATACATTCAATACTTCAATAAATACTACCCAAACTACATGGACGCGCGAAATGAAAATGATCGTTACTCCAATTACTCGCACAATTTGTGGTTGGATACGGCGGTGGCGCATGGTTTGGTGGGGGCGGGTTTGCTGTTGGCTATTTATCTAATATTTTTCGGTCTGGGGATATATCAAATCAATCAAGAAAATAACTTTGCCAAAAAGTATGCTTTGGCTGTCATATTGATTGGTTTGTCCGGATATTTGATTCAAGCTTTTTTTAACATCGAGATTATCATTACTTGGGTATATAGTTATTTATTCTTAGGATTGGCCTTGGCGGCTGCCAGTCGATTGCCTGATGAGCAGAATATAGATAATCGACCGGTGGAGTTGTGGAAACAAGCGGGTGTGACATTGACTACTGCCGCAGTTTTGGGCGGAGTATATTATTTGTCATACGCCCCACTGCTATCAGATAGATTATATTTTCAGATAAATAGTACAAATACGACCAATGAAGACAAAATTGAGTTAGCCAAAAAGGCAGCGGATTTGACACCATACTTTGAATATTCTTATATTCGTCTGGGCGATTTGTATACCAGTGCGATAAATCTGAATAAGCCGGATGAAGCCGAGAGTATATATAATATGGTAATCGAACAAGTCAATAAAGCCATGTCAATCAATCCATTGAATTATAAAAATTATATGTCGTTGGCGACAATTTATGGCAGCTGGGCAAAAATCGATGATAGCAAAATGAAAGATAGTGATAAATATTTCACCACTGCAATACCTTTTAGTCCCAATCGTCTGGGACTGTATTGGACATGGGGCAACACTTACTTAAGTCTGGGAGAGTTAAAAGAGGCTAAAGAAAAATACAAACAGGCAGAAAGCATAAACGCCGATATTGGCGAAACATATTATTACTTGGCTAAGATTAGTTATTTGGAAGGAAATGTGCAAGAAGGAAGCGAATATTTGAAAGAAGCGACTAACAAGAAATATATATTTGATACCAATCAGTTCTACAGTGACACCGCCTTGTTGGCATATCAATTACACAAGCTGGATATCGCCAAACAACTGGCGCAAATTGCCAACAAATCAAAAGTGACGGAAACGACGGCAATGGTGGAAATACAAGCCAATATTGAATTGGATAATACCGAAGCAGCTATGTCTTTGTTGGAACAATATGATAAATCAATTCCCGGTTTGAAAAATAAATTTGTCAAAAAATAATCTTTATACATAATCTTTGAAAAATGAAAAAATGGCGAGAAAATAATTTGCTTAAAATATTGTGGTGGTTGGCGTTGGGTTTGGCCATACGTTTGTGGTTGCAACCAAATTTGGAGGTAAATGGTTCGGGGGTGATGATGTGGATAACGATTTTAATAATAATTGTGGCCGGTGTGTATTTGATATTGCAAACGGCGGAAGTCATCGAAAAAACTACCGGAGTATTGAAAGACCGGACCGGTTTGGCGGGTGGTTTGTTGCAGGCTTTGGGAACAGCTTTTCCGGACATGGTGATCGGCGTAGTATCGGCTATCTTGAGTTTGCAAGTGGCCAGCACCGATTTATCAAAGTTGATTAATTTGGCGATCATTGCCGCCAGTACGACTTTCGGCTCAAATATTTACAATATTTTGCATGCCGCCTGGTGCGTACATCGCCAAAATTTAGCTGATAAATTGAATAAGCCGGTACAAATGTTTCCGGGCATACAATGGTCCGGAACTTTAAGACCATTGGCAAAACACGAAATAAAACCGCCACGAACAGAAATAAATGCCGCCATGGAAATATTGGTTTATCTTGCCTTTCTGACGCTGCTGGTGGCAATGGGAATGGTATTATTTGGTAAGGTGACGGAACAAAATATTTTGAATATTTTTCAATCTGATTTATACCAATTGAACAAACCAATTGCATTGATCGTTTTGATAGTGAGTGTAATAATTATTTTTCTATTCCGAAAATCCCATTCCAAAGGAGAAAAAGAAGGGGAAGAAAATTATTATTTTTGCAAACCACAATGGCGGATTTGGCTGGATTTGTTATTGGCCGGTTTTATTATTTTGCTAGCGGCCGAATCTTTGGTGGAAGCAATTGCTCGATTTTCTGAATTAACCGGTGTCCCCTATGTCATAACTGGAATTGCCACTGCCCTAGTGGGATGTTTGGGTGAAATGATCGTGATTCATAATTTTTCCATCAATCCCAAAGGACGACTGGCGGATGCTTTAACTGGCGTGGCAATGGATAATGTGGTAACGATTATTGGCGCTTGTCTGATCGCTTTGATGGGTGGAATTTTTTTGGGAAGCGATGCCTTGATAATTATTTTTATTTTGATAATGTTTTCAAAAATATTGTTGGTACACGAAGTAGCGGAATTAAAAGACAATTTAAATATTAATTGCAAACAATAAATAAAAAAACCAAATCTGTTGATTTGGGTGGGATTTTGTTTAATTGCGGTTGTCCGAAGGGGGGTTGGACAACCGCAATTTTATGTTAGCATTTTATTTTTAATATTTCAAAAACTTTCTGACGAATTTTATTTTGATCGAACGGTTCTAGATTTATGACCGGATATTTGGAGAAAACTGGTTGAAGGTTTTCATTGACAAAAACAATCGGGGTTTGAATATCTTTTTTGGGGAAGAAAATTACGTTACTGACAGGTAGAAAAACTATATCATAATCAGAAAAAATATCATACGAAGAGCGCAATTGAGTATCAACCGATATGCCCAAAATATTTTCTAGAAAATTTACTAGAAAGTATCTGGAACGGTCGTTTAAGCCAATAGTTAGAGCTTTGTGGGACACGAATACATCATCACCTTTCAAAAATTATGATCTTCTATAGAGTAAAATAGCGTTACCAAAAGTAGCGCTATTCTTGAACCGATATAATTTGTTTTTTTATCTCGTCCAGATCAAAAGGTTTGACAATATAGTTGATATCCGGTGGCATCGATAATAAATCAGCGTCACCAGTCACTAAATATTTTTTGATTGGAGTTTTCGTTTTGATACTTTTTAAAAAGAATAGACCGTTGTGACCGTCGGAAAATTGATGATCGCAAAAAATAATGTCTATTTCATATTCTTCCATGATCGTATTGGCTTTGACAATATTTTCGCAAAAGAAAGCTGTGTGTTGATAGCCATCCTTTTTGAGATCATGATGTATATATTTATACATATAGATCATTTCCGCGGAATCATCAACGAAAAGAATATTACTAA
>DAIREY010000012.1:0-16782 GCA_036795335.1 Patescibacteria group bacterium | reverse complement strand
CTTTTTTGGCAAGCAAAGGAATAAGTACCAAAAGTCCCAAATAGCTTAGAGCAGCCATTAGTTTGTTGTCATCAATGTCTTTTTGGGTAGCAGTAGCCGTATGAACAACTTTTTCTGCTTCTTTTTTGTCCGCCATAGTGGAGTTCTCCTAATGAATTATAACAATTAAAATAGTAAATTATTTTATTATCGTTTTAATCGTAATGTAACTGGTGTTGTGGTGTCAAGGGAGTAAACAAAAAGAATGTTGTCATGAAGATTTTTTTTGCTCATCGCTTGGTTGACCAAAATAATGCTGTTTTATTTTTTGAGTAATTTCGGCAGTGATTTTGGGATTGTCGATCAGGAATTGTTTGGCACTTTCACGTCCTTGACCGATTTTTTCTTTGCCATAATTATACCAAGATCCGCTTTTTTGGACTATTTCCAAATTGGCTGCCAAATCAAGCAAGTCACCTTCGTAAGAAATACCTTTGCCATACATGATATCGAAATTGGCTAGTTTGAATGGAGGAGCGACTTTGTTTTTGACAATTTTGACTTGAGTGTGGTTGCCGATGATGTTGTCGCCTTCTTTGATCTGAGCTTGACGGCGAACATCAAGACGAATGGATGAGTAGAATTTGAGGGCATTGCCACCGGTGGTGGTTTCGGGGTTGCCAAACATAACACCGATTTTCATACGAATTTGGTTGATGAAAATAAGGATGGTGTTGGATTTGCTGATGGCGCCGGTCAGTTTGCGAAGAGCTTGTGACATTAATCTGGCTTGCAATCCCATGTGTGAGTCGCCCATGTCGCCTTCTATCTCGGCTTTGGGGACGAGGGCGGCGACGGAATCAACAACGATGACATCAACGGCATTGGAGCGGACAAGAGTTTCGGCGATTTCCAAAGCTTGTTCGCCGGTGTCGGGTTGGGAGATGAGCAGATCATTGAGTTTCACACCGATGGCTTTGGCATATACCGGATCCATAGCGTGTTCGGCATCGATGAAAGCAACCAGCCCGCCCTTTTTTTGGGCTTCCGATACGATATGCAAGGCCAAGGTTGTTTTGCCGCTGGATTCAGGACCGAATATTTCGATAATGCGCCCGCGAGGAATGCCGCCGACACCTAAAGCAATATCAAGAGAGATGGAACCGGTGGGAATAACATCGAGGTTGACCGGTTTTTGTTGCCCTAATGTCATGATGGAGCCTTTGCCGAATTGTTTTTCAATTTGAGATACAGCTAAGTCCAACGCTTGCTTTTTTTGTTTCAATTCATCAATTTTTGTCATAGCACATTTGTTAATATTTAAAGACAAACTTATTATAGCACATTAATTTTTATGCCAAAATTAATTGGTGATTATAAAAAAATATAGCAAGCAAAAGATTGGACTGGTTTGCTATATGGACGAGTTGATTTTTTTCAAAAGATGGTGTGAGTTTTGTTTTTTACAAAAAATGAATTAGACGGAGTCTGAGGCGGGTTGATTGGAAATTTGTAAGTCTTCAATAATTTGATTGTTTTCTCCGATTGGTCCCAAAAATTGATTATTGATGGAAAGTGAAGTGGCGCCGGCGTTGGAGGTGGACAAATAGAGGGTGTCATCGGATTGTTCAAATTGGCGAGAAGAACCGGCGGTGATAGTGCCGTCAAAAATGATATTTGATTCTTGATTTTTGATGCGAATCCAGACATCTTGATTGTTGGCGGAAATGGATAGTTGCAGCGATTCGCGGGCGGGTGTGTCGATTTGCTCCAGATTGGCAACGACTACTTTGGTGCTAGTGATGGATTTGCCAATTTTGTTTTCAGCGGTAACTTTGATGATATTGTAGCCATTTTTTAGTTGGACGGGAGTGGAGAAGTTGCCGTTTTTGTCGGTGGTAAGAAGTTGGTTGTTGATGTAGATGACGTTTTCCGGATCGGTTTTGCCTTTGAAGTCAATTTTGTTGACTGATACTTCAGTGTAGTCAGCTGGTTCGGAAATGTTTAAAATTGGAATTTGCAAAAAGTAGTTGATCTGCATGTAAGCGTATATACCGATAATTAGGAATATGCAGATGGCGGAAAAAATAGTGAGTGTTTTGGGAGTAAGAACAAGATGGCGAAAGATATTGGCGTCAAATTTGGGTTGGGCGGCGGGCGATGTAAATGACGAAATGTTTTTGGTCTCAATTTTGAAGCGATTGATTATTTTTTTGGTGTCTAGTTCGAGAAATTTGGCATAGGTGACAGTAAATTTTTTGGCATACTCAAGACTGGGAAGTTTTTCCCATTGATTGTTTTCGATGGCAACAATATAAGAACGACGGATGTTGGTATATTGTTCGATGTGGTGCAGTTTGAGTTTGTATTTCAACCGGGTGTTTTTGAGAAGATTACCAAGTGAATTGTTGCCGGAAGATAATTTTTTGGTAGAAAAAAGTATCGGCATGATGAAAGATTATAATTCATCAAGAGATTTGATAAGAACTTGACGAGGCTTGTTACCTTCTTGTGGACTGATGACGTTTTTTTGTTCGAGAATATCAATTAGTCTAGCAGCTCTAGCATAGCCAATTTTGAGCTTTCTTTGCAAGAATGAGGCGGAAGCTTGCTGGTTGGAAATCACCAATTCGAGTACTTCATTGATAAGATCGTCATCAACGTCGTCGAAAAGATTGTTGGTGTTTGTATTTTCTTTGTCGGTGTGACCAGAGGTAATGTTGGTGAAATATTCTGGTTCCGGACCTTCGTTTTTCCAAAACTGAGTGATTGATTCAATTTCTTGATCGGAGACAAAAACACCTTGGATACGTCTGGGTTTACCGGTTTCACGGGAAATATAAAGCATATCGCCTTTACCAAGCAATTTCTCGGCGCCGCTCATATCCAAAATGGTGCGAGAATCAATTTGAGAAGCGACCGCGAAAGCGATGCGAGTAGCAATATTGGCTTTGATCAAGCCAGTAATAACATCAACGGAAGGACGTTGGGTGGCGACGACTAAGTGAATACCGGTGGCCCGGGCCATTTGAGCCAAACGACAAATAGCTGTTTCGATGTCGTTGCCGGCGGTCATCATGAGGTCGGCTAGTTCGTCGATGACAACAACAATATATGGCATTTTTTGATCGGGATGTTTGGCGTTATATCCAGCAATATTGCGAGCTTTGTTGTCGGATAGTATTTGATAGCGATCGTTCATTTCGGCTAAAGCCCATTTGAGGGCGTTGAGAGCATTTTTTGGTTCGGTGACAACCGGAGTTAGCAAATGTGGAAGGTTGTTGTAGGGAGTGAGTTCGACTTTTTTGGGATCAACCAAAATAAATTTTATTTGTTCCGGGGTAAAGCTGCATAATAGTGTGGATAAAAAGGTGTTAATGAAAACACTTTTACCGGAACCGGTGGAACCGGCAATGAGTAGGTGAGGCATCTTGGTAAGGTCATCGATGGTGGGAATGCCGGAAATGTCACGGCCTAATGGAACCGGTACGGAAAATTTCTGTTCGGTATAATTTGGTGATTCAATAATAGGTTTGAGACGAACGGGCGCCGGTTTTTTGTTGGGTATTTCGATGCCGACCAAAGATTTGCCGGGAATAGGGGCTTCGACGCGAATAGGATGCGCGGCAAGGGCTAATGAGAGGTCGTTTTGCAATGAAGTGATTTTGGAAAGTTTGACACCGTTGGCCGGTTTGAAGGTGTATTGAGTGACAGTAGGGCCAATATTGACGTCTTTCATTTCTACGTCGATGCCAAATTCAGCAAAAGTATTTTCAATGATTTTTAGGTTTTGATCAATATTGCCACTATGGATAACCATTTTCGTTTCTTCCAAAAGTGATAAAGGAGGCAATTGCCAGTCGATATCGTTGTTGGGCGAGGTGGAAATGATAGATGACGGTTTGGCGGTATCGGACGATGATTCGGAAATGGAATTAACAGTGGGTTTGTCTTTGACGACGATTGGTTTGTCGGAAGAATGTTTGGTTTCCAAGTCTGTTTTGTTTTCCGGGTTGGCATTTTCATCGTGAGAAACCGGGATGACATCTCGATAGCTGTTGATGGTTATTTTTTCGGTACTGCGAGATATTTTGGGGGAACGAAAACGAAAATAGCGCAATAAATTTTGGTATTGGTTGATAAGACTGGAAAATGATGTATTAAAAAAGAGTAAGAAGGAAATGATTAGTAAAAAACTATACAAAATAACGGTGCCATAACGACCAATAATACCCAAAATGATGGAATTGACCCATAGTCCGAGGTAGCCACCG
Source organism: Patescibacteria group bacterium (assembly GCA_036795335.1). Taxonomy (GTDB): domain Bacteria; phylum Patescibacteriota; class JAHJAL01; order JAHJAL01; family JAHJAL01; genus DAIREY01. The sequence goes on along the minus strand of DAIREY010000012.1, from coordinate 12,529 downwards.
GCAGCAGCAGGGGCGTGGGGGAATGACAGACAAAATGAGCTGGATAAAATAAGTAAAAACAATATCAGGCTGACAGTTTGTCTGGTTTGTAAGTTGATTTTGGCGGGTAGAATCAAGTGTAGAGCAAAATAGGCGAAAATTACTGGCAGTAAATACGCCGGCAAACCGATAGCCAGTAAAAAAATTGTTTTGGTGATGTCGCCGGCCGGGCCGAGCCATCCAACCATGGATAGTAATGAGAATAGCGAAAGTAGCCCGATGATAAAAGCATATATTTCACGACTGGTGTCGGGTGATAAATCGAGGTCAATTTTTAGGTTGTCAAACTTTATTTCTTTTTTTTTCTTGGAGTTTTTTTTGGTCATGTTGCAATAAAAAAACTATTTTTTGAAAAAGATAATTTTATTATACCTCAATGGTGGAGGTGATAATCATGGGGCGGCGTTGGGTTTGTCCGAAGACAAATTCGCCAATGTCATCACGAATTTGGTTTTTGATGGCGGAGAGGTCGATTTGAGCTTTTTGATCGTGATGATTGATAATTTTGATAATGCGTTGTTTGATTTGATTCATGATTTGGTCAGCCTCTTTCATATAAACGAAGCCGCGGGAAACAATAAAAATGTCATCTTCATTGGCTTTATTTTTGTCTTTACGAACGATAACAGTAACAACAATCATGCCATCAACAGATAGTTGTTGACGGTCGCGGATGACGACGTTGCCCACATCACCAACTCCCAGACCATCGACAAAAACTAGACCGGAAGATATTTTTTGGTCAGATGATAATAGTTGTTTTTGCCCGAAAGCAGCGATTTGTCCGTTGTCCAAAAGGATAATATTTTCTTCCGGGATGCCCATATCTTGACCGATCATGGCCAGATTGTAACGCATACTGAGTGAGCCATGAATGGGAATAAGATATTCCGGGCGAATCAGAGCGATCATGGTTTTTAGATCTTCGCTGGAACCATGACCGGAAGCATGGATGTCCATGCTTTTATCATCAATTACTTTGGCACCTTGGCGGATGATGTTGTCGATCATGTTGGTGATGGGATTTTCATTACCGGGAATGGGGGAAGAGGAAAGAATGACGGTGTCGCTTTTTTTGAGTTGAACCTGGCGGTGGTCGCCGGTGGACATGCGACCGACAGCGGAAGATTCTTGGCCTTGACTGCCGGTAGCGACGATAACGATTTTGTTGTCGGGATATTTGCGCATATCGCGTGGGTCGATGAGGATGTCATGAGGCAATTTGAAATATTTGAGTTCGGTGGCAATTTCGATATTTTGCAGCATGCTGCGGCCTAAAAAGGTGACTTTGCGGTGGCATTTGGCGGCGGAATTGATAATCTGCTGGATACGGCTGAGCAAAGATGAGAAAGTGGCAACAATGATGCGACCGTTGCATTTGGAAAAAGCGATGTCGATATTTTCACCAATTTCTTTTTCGGAGATGGTGTGTCCTTTGTTGCCGGCGTTGGTGCTTTCAGACATTAAAGCCAATACTTTGTGTTGGCCGATTTCGGCAATGCGTTGCAAATCGGCCGGTTTGTCGGTGGCCGGAGTGAAGTCAAATTTGTAGTCGCCGGTATGAACAATGGTGCCTTCGGGAGTATGGATGACGATACCAATGGAATCGGGTATGTTGTGATTGACGCGGAAAAATTCAATATTGAAATTACCCAATTTAAGCTTGTCCTTTTCAGGATCGATTTGTTTCATAACAGCATTGATGTCGGGAAATTCAGTGAGCCGTTGTTTGATGAGGCTGAGAGTCAAACGGGAAGAGAAAATGGGAGGATAACCGATTTTGTTAATGATGTAGGGGATGGCGCCGGTATGATCAAGATGGCCGTGAGTGATAAAAACACCGCGTAGTTTGGTACGATTTTTGATGATGTAATTTAAATCTGGTAAAACATAGTCGACACCGAGCATATCGGTACGAGGAAATTGAAAACCAAGATCGATGAGGATAATGTCGTTGTCGTATTCGATGGCGGTACAATTTTTTCCTACTTCTTCATAGCCACCGATAGCAATGATACGGAGTTTTTTGCCTTGAAATTTAATTTTTGGTTTGGGAGGTTGGGAGTGAGGATGAGGACGAGAATGAGATTTGGTTGAATAATTATTTGACTTGGAGTGGTGAGAGGTTTTTTTTATTTGCTGTTGAGTCGTCTTGTGTTTTTTGAGTTTATCAATTAGTTTTTTCTCCATTTCCGATTGTTTGATGGCTTCCTGTGTTTTGGTGGCTTTAACTTTGTTGATGGAGGTTTGAATTTGTTTGGTAGTAAATTGTGATTTGATATTCATGAATAAAGTATTAATGATTATATGGTTAAAATGTTTATTTGGATAAAATATTTTTAATAAATTTATTTGTTGTCTTTAATTTTTTGTAAAACGAGAGGAATTTTGAGAAAATCTTTTTCGATGTCGGTGCGAGTGTTGGGATTGTATAATCCGGCAGCCGGATGATAAAGTGGCAGATATACTTGATTACGATAGCGTTTGGGCTGACCGTGATCATGAGAAATACGCAGGTTGGGAATAAAAAAATTCATGGCGTGACGGCCTAGAGTGCAGATAAGCAAAGGTTTGATTAATTCGGTTTGCCGAGTTAGATAGGGAGAGCAAATGTCGATTTCGGTGGGCAAGGGGTCGCGGTTGCCGGGTGGACGACATTTGACGATATTGGTAATGAAGATGTCGGCACGAGAGAGGTGGATGGAGTTTAGCAATTGGTCAAGGTATTTGCCGGCAGCACCGACAAACGGAATACCTTGCAGATCTTCATTTTTGCCCGGGCCTTCACCGACAAACATAATTTCGGCATGGGGGTTGCCGCAGCCAGGTACAACATTGGTGCGAGTGGTACTCAATGGACATTGTTGGCAGGTGGAAATTTGTTGAATAATTTGGGTGAGTTTTTGGTTCATTATTTGATGATGTATCCGCTCAGCTGGTTGTGGTCGGAAATATAAAATTGGATGGATTTGAGATAATCGACGGATTGCAAAAAAGGATAAATAGTGGATAGATTGGAAAAATTAATTTGATTGGGCAGATTGGAGGACAATGATTGGTCGGTGGAATTGGTAAAAATTATTTGTTGATTGTCGAGAGAAATTTGGGCATTGTTGGCGAAAAGAATAGTTTGGGAGTCGGTGGTAACGGTTAATTTGCTGGTTGGGTCAGGTTGATACAACGTAGAAGAAGTGTTGTCGGGTAGAAGTTTGGTTTGCTGGTGGTAGGTATTTTGCGAGGAAAGGGAGTTTTTGAGAGTATTAAAAATATCGGTGGCAGCTTCGTTGTCGGAGAATTGGTATGACAATAAGTAATTATTTTGGTCAATATCCAAATGAACGATGTCAACGGCTGAATTAGAAAAAAGATTATTAGTCAAAAAATACGGGTGCAATATGGTGTTCAACAAATCATTGAATTGCTGTCGGAAAAATATTGAGTTGGCTTGAGGATGAAAATTGATGGCAGTGGCGGTAACCGGATTGATAGTGGCGGGCGGTGGTTGATTGATAATGATTTGGTTGTTGTTTTCTTTGATCGAGAGAGGCAGGTAAGAAAAAAGTTGTTGGAGGTTGAAGTGGTTGAGTTGTTGTTCCGGAGTAAGTGAATGAGTGGAAGAAATTAAAGGATAATAATCGAAATATATGATGGTAAGCAGGTCGTCGGTGGAAGGAGCAATAAGTGAGTAATCGGTGGCGGGTGGGGAGGTGGAAATAACTAGAATGTCGTTTTGGATTGATAGTTGATAAAGAGAAGAGGAAAGATGAGATAGTTGTTCGGTGGCAATAGTTTTTTGCAGGGGAATCTCAATAGTGTAGTCTATTTGGCCGGAAGGATTGGTTTGGAAAAAACAGTGATAATAAGAAGTGAGATATGGAGTAAGGTTGGACTCAATTTGGCGGATAAATTCCGGTTCGGGATAGAGGTTAATAATAGTATTTTGTAATGAAACGGCGAAAGGGGTTTGGGAATTGTGGGATAAAATCAGGTATGATAATCCGGGAGTGGATGATGGAGCAGACGACGGATTGGCGGAATGATTGATGTTTATTTGACACGAAAGAAAAGACAGTGAGCAAAAAAAGATTGTCAAAAATTGAAAGAAACGTTTGATCATATCACAGTGAGATGTTGTTTTCGCTTAATAACACATTTTTATTAAGCAAGAAAAGTATATTATTGCTAGCGGATTATTTATATTTTGGTTTATCGCTGGTTTTGGACTTATCAACCAGCAAAGCTTTGGCTGAGAGATTGATACGTCCCTGTGAGTCAATTTCGGATACTTTGACTTTGATTTTATCGCCGACTTTGACGATGTCCGTGACTTTGTTGACGCGATATGGCGCCAGTTCAGAGATATGGACCAAACCTTCTTGTTTGGGCAGGATTTCTACAAAAGCGCCAAAGTCCATAATGCGGGTAACTTTGCCTTCGAAAATTTCACCGGGTTTTATTTCTCGAGTCATGTTTTTGATAATGTCGGCAGCTTGTTGGCATTTGGCAGCGTCGTTGCCGAAGATGAATACGTGACCATCGTCTTCGATGTCGATGGTAGTGTCGGTTTTGTCGATGATTTCATTAATATTTTTACCGCCGGGACCGATGATGGTGCCGATTTGTTCAGGTTTGATTTGCAAGATAATGAGGCGAGGAGCATAAGGTGACAATTCGGTGCGGGGAGCGGGAATAGCGGCTAGAATTTTGTTGAGAATATGCAAGCGACCTTCTTTGGCGGACATAATGGCGTCACGAATGATGGCGTGACTAATGCCTTGGACTTTGATGTCCATTTGCAAAGCGGTGATGCCGTCTGCTGAGCCGGTGACTTTAAAATCCATGTCACCATAATGATCTTCGTGGCCGGCGATGTCGGAGAGAATTTTGTAATTGTTGTTTTCATCAATCATGAGTCCCATGGCGATACCGGAAATGGGAGTTTTGATAGGAACGCCGGCGGCCATGAGAGCGAGGGTACTGCCGCAAGTGGAGCCCATGGAAGTTGAGCCGTCAGAAGATAGTGCTTCGGAGACGACGCGAATTGTATAAGGAAAATCTTCTTTGCCGGGAATAACTGGAGCAAGGGCTTTTTCGGCTAGAGCACCGTGACCGATTTCTCGTCGACCGGGACCGCGCAAGGGGCGGACTTCACCGGTGGAGTAGGGAGGAAAGTTGTAGTGGTGCATGTAACGTTTGGTGGTTTCTTGGGACATGCCTTCGACAATCTGTTCGTCGCTGGTGGAACCGAGGGTGACGCTGGTGAGTATTTGAGTGTAACCGCGAGTAAATAGTCCGCAGCCGTGAACGCGTGGTGACAGATCAATTTCGCATTCGATGGGACGAATTTCATTGAGGTGTCGGCCATCGAGACGAGTATCGGTTTGAAAAATTTGTTGGCGAATATGATGAGTAAGAATTTCTTCCCAAGCTTGAGAGAGATCGGATGAGGAAAATTTGGAGGTGGCGGTTGAAGAAGTGTCATCCAAGTCTAATTCAGAAGAGAATTGAGCGATAAACTGGTCGTGCAACGGCTTGATGACATGGTCGCGTTGTTTTTTGTCGGCAGATTTGATGGTTTCAAATACTTGATGTTCGTTAAAAAATTGTTGGGTTAGGTCGATCAATTCGGGAGCAAGAGGAATACTGTCAACAACAAGAGGTTTTTTGTTTAGTTGGTTGGCAAGGTTAATTTGAATAGCAATAGCATTTTTGATTTGTTGATGAGCGAGCTCGATGGCGGCGATGATTTTTTCTTCCGGTAATAGATTGGCACCGGCTTCAATCATCATAACTGAATCGGCAGTACCGGAAACAATCAAATCCAAATCGGATTGGGCTAATTGAGCTTGAGTGGGATGAGGAATAAGATCGCCATTGACACAGGCAACTCGACAGGCAGCAACCGGACCAGCAAAAGGAGCTTCGGCCAGCAACAAGGAGGCGGAGGCGGCAATGGTGGCGGCAGTGGACGGGTCGTGGTCGGGATCGAGTGATAAAACACTGATAATTATTTGGATGTCGCGGCGGAATTCGTGGGGAAACAAAGGGCGGAGAGGGCGATCGATGAGACGGGAAGTCAAAACGGCCAAATCGGAAGGTCGGCCTTCACGTTTGATAAAACGGGAGCCAACGATTTTACCAGCGGCATAATATTTTTCTTCATAGTCCACCATGAGGGGAAAGAAGTCGATGCCGGCGCGAGGTTCGGGGGCAATGTTGGTGGTGGCCAAAACGAGTGTGTCGCCCCAACGGACGGTGACGGAGCCAGCGGATAGGCGGGCTAATTTCCCGGTTTCGATGACGAGTTCTTTTTGGCCGTAGAGAGTAGAAACGGAAGTTGTTTGCATAGAAAAAATTTATTGAAGTAAAGTTGAATGTTGTTTCAATAAATCTTCAGTATTCAATTTCCAAAAAAGTTGGAAACTGTCAAATGAATATTTATTGAATGTACATTCAGAAAAGTAAATATTTTTAAATTATATATTTTACAAATATCTAATTTATATCGTATAAGAAAACAAGAAGAGTAGCAAGGACAGAGAAATAAACGGGAAGTTGCTACTCTTTTTGGAAAAATATTTAATAACGATTGAACAAAATTATTTACGGATTTTGAGTTTTTTGATGATCTTGTTATATCGAGATTCGTCATTTTTCTTGAGATAGTCAAGCAGTTTGCGTCTTTTACCAACCAGCCTCAATAGACCCAAGCGAGAATGATTGTCTTTTTTGTGCATTTTCAGGTGCTCGGTAAGATAATTGATGCGCTCGGTGATGATCGCGATTTGAACTTCGGGGGAGCCAGTGTCGGTCTTGTGGGTTTGGTGCTTTTTGATAGTTTTATTCTTAGTTTCTTTTGTGAGGACCATATTGTCTTTTTAGGATAAACAATCTTAATTTTAGCATAGCCGGATTTGAAAGTCAAAAGTATATGTAGCGAGTGATGAACATCGAGATAAATAAAAAAAACAATTGATATGTTGCTCAATTGTTTTTTTATGCGCAAATTAATTAGTAGTTGTCAGTTTCACGGTGTTGGTGGGAAAAATTTTGGTCGGGCGGATTGGTGGGGTCGAATGGTTCGGCGTTGGGATCAAAATCTAATTCAGAGGGGTCGATTGAATCCATGGGAGATGATGACGGGGCTTGGTGATTGTCGGTGGAAATGGTTGGGCGATCGATACGATCGAGTTGGTTGGTGGCTGGAGGGGTGGGAGAAGATGGTGTGTTGTATGTTGGACGAGGAGTTTTTAGATGTTTTTCGATAGTGCTGAGTACTTTTTCTTCGCCTTCCAAAAGAGTCATTTCATAGAGACGGAAGCCGCTGGCTTGCGGATGTCCGCCGCCGCCCAATTCGGTGGCTATTGGATTGATATCGATATTGGGGCGAGAACGCAAGCTGCCTTTGATTAACTCATCAGTTTGAGTAAGAAGAACAAAGATGTCGATATCCGGCAAATTTTTGATAAGAGCATCGATAACTCCGCCGGTTTCTTCGGGATTGGCGCCGATTTCTTTGAGTTCGGCGTTGGAGATTTTGGACCAAGCCAATTTGAGGCTGGGTCTGATTTGTAGATTGGTAAGAATTTTTCCCCAGCTTTTCAATTCGGATAGGGTTTGAGTTTTGAACAAGTTTTTGATGATGGCTTGGTGATCGGCTCCGGCGGCGATCATTTGGGCGCCGACCGTAAGTGATTTGGCGGTGGTGTTGTTGTTTTGAAAACTCCCGGTGTCGGAAAGTATGCCGGTCAAAAGACAAGTGGCAATATTGTTGTCGATAATGTTTTGATTTTCGGAAAGTAACTCGATAATTGAAACCAAAATTTCAGCGACGGAAGAACTATCGGAATTAACATAATTGATTTCGCCATAGCTGTCGTTGTCAGGGTGATGGTCAATGTTGACGATGGGTGTTTCAAAGAACATATCATGATTTTGATGATAAATATCACCTAAATATTCCAGGTTGGGAGTATCAAGAGTGATTATCAAATCATAGATACCTTTACCGTCGGAAAAAGAAATATCTTCGGCAGAAAAAAATCCTTGTTCGGGGGTGATGATCAGATGAATTTTTTGATCTTCAGTTTTGTATTTGACTTTATGAGGAGCTTGGGTGTGGCCGGTATTGAGCGTAATGACAAACTCTTTGGGATTGGAAATTTGGTTGGTTAGGTTGTCTATGCCGGGCAGGTAATCCAGATTTTTGCTCTTTTTGCCAGCGGCGGCCAAGGTACATTTTTTACCGATTTTGAGTAAGGAGTGATATAAAGCCAGACCGCTACCAAGGGCGTCGCCGTCAGGATTGTTATGACAAGCAATGATTATATTTTGACTGGTTTTTATTTTTTCAACAATTTGTTGTTTGGGGTTGGGTTTGTTCATGGTTGGAAATATTTTTTAAGATATTGACAGTTTATTGTATCATCGTAATTAGAAGTAAGTCAATGATTTGTTGACGAAGAAAAAATTACGAGAATTATCTAACAGATTTATTTTAGCTCAATTTTACAAATTTTGAAAATACATAATTGTATGATAATATTGTATTTGCTAAACTGATAAAAAGAAAATATAATGTAATTGAGCATATTTTAGAAATATAAATCATTATGGCTAATATTAAAAGCGCAAAAAAGAGAATTAGAAGCAGTGAAAAAGCGAGAGTACGTAATTTGGTGCGAAAGAGAAAACTAAAAGAATCAATCAAAGAAACGGTCAAGGCGGCAGTGGTTGATAAAAAGGCAGAAGGAGAAGTAAAAGGCTTGATAAGCAAAGCATACAAAGATATCGACAAGGCAGCCAAAACTGGTGCGATTCATGCCAATAAAGCAGCGCGAATGAAATCACGGATGATGAGTAGATTGAATAAGGCCGGTGGAAGAGGCAAATAATTTTTTTGAAATTAGCAGTGAAAGAGAGAAGTATTCATTACTCCTCTCTTTTTTTGTTGGCGGAAAGTTGAAGGTTGTTAGTAGGAAAAAATGATATTGAAGATGGCTTGCGACCAGTCGGTTTGGCCGGTTTTTAACAAAACATCCGCTTGGGCAACACGGTGGTATAGATTGGCTAACTCGGAAAAACTAAATTTATCAATTTGGTTGAAACATTTTTGCAAAACGAAAGGGTGTAGGAAAGTTTTGTCTTTGATTTGGGCCGACGAAAAGTGTTTGGATTGCAAATCTTTGATAACTAATAGATTTTGAACATGAGTGGCCAACGTGGATAAGATCTGAAATTGGTCTTCACCTTGGCGAACCAAATTTTGAGCAATGCGATACGCTTCTTTGTAATGTTGTTGTCCGAGATGATCGGTGAGATCAAAAATGACGTCGGAAGAATGATATGGTGAGATTTGTTCCACATGTTGACGAGTGATGTGATTGTCGGAAAACAATTTTAATTTATTGATTTCTTGAGACAGCCAGTAGGTGTCGCGGTTTTTGGCAGTGAGACAGGCAATGGCGTCGGAATCGATGTTGATGTTGTGTTGTGCGCAATATTGTTGGAGCCAAGTATTGAGTTGGTTGGTGGATAACAGAGGAAAATATTGGCAGACTCGGGATGAAGAAACAGATTTTTTTTGAAAAAATTTGTATAACCAAGAACGTTTATCAAGTTCGCTTTGTTCCCAGATAAAAAGATGCAGATCAGGATTTGGTTGGGTAAGATATGTTTTTAGTGTTTGGTGGGATGTTTTGTTTTTGTTGGCGAGAATATTTTTGAGAATAATATTTTTTTGCGTGGCGAAAAGTTGGGTTGGCTCCAATTCAGCGAATAATTTGGCGGGGTCGATGATTTGCCCATCAAGAGAAATGGTGGGAATGGAAGAAGTGGATTGTGAAATTTGTTGGAGGATATAGGCGCGGGCGCGAAAAATATCCGGTCCGTAAATAAGTGATAGCATGAATAGTTTGATAAAAGCCGTCCATCGGAATTGAACCGATAACCTATGGTTTACGATACCATTGCTCTACCAATTGAGCTAGGACGGCGAAACGAAAAATGAGATAGCGGGTGGCGCGGTGGTTTTTAATAAAAAAGCAAAGAATAAATTTGATCAGGAATGTGAACGATGAATGGGTATCTTGGTCAGTTGGCCCCAGTTTGGACCGGCTTCTGCTTCGACTTGAAGAGGAACGGATAGCTGGGCGATGTCTTCCATACATTCGCTTATTATTATAACCGATTGATCAACAAATTGCTGAGGAATTTCAAAGATCAACTCGTCGTGGACTTGAGAAATAATTTTGGCGGGTAGTTGTTGTTCGACAATAGTTTGGTGGGTTTTGATCATGGCTAATTTCATGATGTCAGCGGCACTACCTTGAACGGGAGTGTTGATGGCCATGCGTTCGGCGGTAGCGCGAAGGGGTTGGTTGGGGGAATTGATATCAGGGATAGGACGGATGCGGTTATAGATGGTTTGACTATAGCCGTGAGTTTGGGCAAATTTAACTGCTTTGTCCATGTATTGTTTGATGTGAGTGAATTTTTGAAAATATTGAGCAATAAAATCGCGAGCATCTTGGTAGGAAATATTCAATTGATGAGCGATATTGCGTGGGCCGGCGCCATAGATAATGGAGAAATTGATAGTTTTGGCGTGACCTCTTTCTGTGTCGGTGACATCGGCTAGTGGTTTGTTGTAGATGATGGCGGCGGTCGAGCGATGAATATCTTGGTTATGCAAAAAAGCGTTGATCATGGTTGGTTCTTGAGCAATATGAGCCATGAGACGTAGTTCAATCTGGGAATAATCGATGGAAACAATTTGGTGATGGGCGGGGGCAATAAAACCTTGGCGGATTTGTCGACCAATTTCTGATTTGACCGGAATATTTTGCAGGTTGGGGTTGGAGGATGACAGGCGGCCGGTGGCGGTAATGGTTTGGTTGAAAGAAGCGTGTATGCGCCCATCTGGTTTGACCAATTTGGGCAGCGTGTTGACGTAGGTGTTTTGAAGTTTGGTTAGCAAACGGAAATTTTGAATGTGCGGGATGATGGGGTGAGCGGAGGATATTTTTTCCAGTTCAGAGGCAGCGGTCGATAAGCCGGTTTTAGTTTTTTTGATTGAATCGGGAGAAATTTGCAGACGATGAAAAAGAATGTTGGATAGTTGTTGAGTGGAACTAATATTAAAAGTAGTATCGGCAAGTTGATAGATTGTTTGTTCGATTGTTTGGATTTGAGCGGTGAGCTGGTGATTGAATTGGTGAAAATAGTCGGAGTCAAGCAAAAAACCATTTTGTTCAATGGTGGCCAAGACAGTGACAAGAGGCATTTCGATGTATTGAAAAATATCGTGGAGTTGGTTAGAGGCGAGTTTGGTTTGGAGTTCTAAAAAAAGACGATGGGTAAAATCGGCATCTTCGCAAGAATATATGGTGGCGTTGGCAACATCGGTATTGGCAAAACTGATTTGAGTAGATTTTTTGGCACCAATGAGAGTAGTGATGGGAATCATCTGGTGTTGAAAATACTCGATGGCTAGATGATCAAGCGAATGAGTGTTGGAAGAATTGGGATTAAGTAGATAGGAAGCGAGCATGGTATCAAAATGTAGGCCATGAGTATCGATTTTTTCCAGTTTGAGGGCTTGAATATCAAATTTTAAATGATGGCCGTTTTTGGGAATATTGGGGTTGCCAAAAATCGGTTGGAGCAGTTTGACGGTTGGGTCGAGCGGCAAATTATGACCCGATGAGTGATGCAATGGCAGATAATATGCTTGGCCGGGTTGACAACAGATGGAAATGCCGACTAATTGTGTCTGATCGAATAGATCCAGAGAGCTGGTTTCGGTATCAAAAGTGAAGCCGTGTTGTAGTTGAGGAATAATTTTTTTTAATTTTTGGATGGTATTGATGGTGTGGTATTGGGTGTTGGCGGGAGCGGCAATGGGTATGGCTGAGGGGGAAGAAGTGGTGTCAAAAAGAGTGGCAGCGGAATGTTGGTTGGAGAGGGGTAGACGAGGGATGAGCGATTTGAATGCCAGTTTTTGAAATAATAAGATGGCTTGTTGATGATCAAAATCTTGAACCAGACATTTTTCCAGAGCAAAAGTGGGAAGGGGTTGATCGGTGACGATGGTAGCCAGCTGACGGCTAAGGTAAGCCATATCTTTTTGTTCGATCAATTTTTGTTTGATAGCCGGCTTGATTTCTGTGGTATCAGGATGAAGGGCGAGATAATTATATAATTTGTCGATGGATGAATATTTTTGAATGAGCGTAGTGGCGGTTTTGTCACCAATGCCTTTGACACCGGGAATATTGTCGGATGGGTCGCCGCGCAATGCTTTGTAGTCGATGACTTGCGGCGGATCAAAACCATAGCGTTCACGAACGGTTTTGGAGTTGTAGATGATGGTGTCTTTCAAACCGCGTTTGAGGGTATAAACTTTGGTGTTGCGGTCGATGAGTTGAAGAGAGTCCATGTCGCCGGTGACAATGATGACCGGGATGTGGTGGGTGGCAATTTGACGGGA
>DAIREY010000080.1:0-3486 GCA_036795335.1 Patescibacteria group bacterium | reverse complement strand
CCGGATAATTCACCAATATATATTTTACATTCATCAGTTGTAACCAATCCGTAGTTATCTCCGCATCATCGCCTTTGTTGATTTGATAAGCGATGTCGGCCCACCAAGGATTTGGTTGAGCATTATCGGCGCCACCGCGGATTTCCGGTACATCATTGAAAGCGGTCAGCCAGAAAGCGGGTGTGCCGGTCAGATATGCTCGTTCGCCCGTGGTTCGATCAATATTTTGATCCAACCAAACGGCAATCTTATAATCATTGGTATAATTCATTTCACTGGGTTGGATTAAATAATAAGGTTTAGTCAAATAGCTGGAAGATATGTAGTATATCAAGGCAAATACCGCAAATATGACGGCAGTTTTTTTGATAATATTGGTTTTCGAATCGGTGATTTGATAATGGTCAAACAAACGAGTAATGACAATGGCTAGTAGTATAACAAAACCCATTTGCAATTCCGGCAAATAACGGTTGGGTTGCGGCACCAGAGAATAGCCAAAATGATAATAAACAACCGGAATAGTCAGAAATAACAAAAACCAAGTAAGCAAAAAATATGTTTTAAATTTGGACTCTTGGCCCATCAAGGCGCCACGGACCAGCAAAGCGGCCGGCAAGATACCAAAAATGATCGCCACAAAAATGATCAAAAACGGCGGTAGATGAATAGAATTTTCCGGGTGAATATAGCCACTTTCCATAATTGAGCCGATAAAGCCAAAATCATAAGCAAAGGCGGTCAACCCATAAGCCAACAAACCGATTATGATTAACCTGATAAAACTAAAATCAAAAACATAAATAAACAGTTTACCGGTCACCACCAAAAAGAGCAGCATAAGCAAAGCAAAACCACCAAACAGATTGGTCAACATGGTCAAAGCGATAAACACTGCCGCCCAAATATAATTTTTGACGTCCGGTTGACGATAACTTTTAATAAAATACATAATCGCCAAAGGAATAAAAAACAACGAAGCCAAGTGTGGTCCTTCACCGTATTGAGCAAAAACCGTGTAGCGAAATGGTGCATAGCCGCTTAATTCGGTATTGCCAATAATTTGTGGGATAAACAAGTAAGCGACTGACGGCAAAATGATATACAACAAACTGGACAAAAATGCCGTAGTTTTACGACGAGTCAAATAAAATGACAAAAGATAAATCGAAAGCGGGGTCAAAATAATAAATACTGCAGTCACAATACGGTACACGTGAGCCACTTCCAGATTTGAAATATATGACACCAGTGCAATCAGATAAGGAATAATCGGCGGATAGGTCAGATGAGTTGGAAAACCAAAATACCATTGATTGTTCCAGTTTTCACCCCAGTGCTGCAAAATGTAGGTAGCATTGGCAATGTGAGCCGATTCAATATTTTCGATAAACCGTGAATAACCCGATTGAAATAAAGGATAAACTAGAATGCCTTGCAACAGCATCAATAAAAATATTGCTAGAACAGATAACGGTATATGATGCCAAGACTTTTCTTCCACCAATTGAGCCGGTGGCGCAGAGGGCGTAATAGTTTTTTTATTGATTTTGGTTTTCATGTTTTTTTAAAAAATAATTAATAAAAATATAAAGGATATTATAAATGATTCATGGCCTTAATTTTGACAAAATCCAGATGATGCAGCAAAAACTGATGAGCAAATGTCCAATAAGTAATCAGCCAAATAATCACCATGATAGTGCTGACATAGTCGTGAAAAATCACGGCTGATAATTCTCCAAAATAATAAGCGATTATCGCGATAAAAGAAATGCGGAAAATATTGATCAGTAAAGTGCCCATAATGCCTACCGTGATCACTTCGATTTTGCTGGCCACCGTGAAAGGACCTTTCAAGCCCACAAAAGCGGATAGCATAAACAAAATGAAACTTTGCCAGCCGATACAATTCCAGCTGATAAAAATATCAATCGGTGTATTTCCTTTCATCATATTAATACGCGTCAAACTGGATTGAGACTCGATGCCAATGGCATTCAACAAACCGGAGACGATTTTTACTTCGTAAGGCACAATAATATTTTGGATAAATTTGTAAGCTTCAATCCGCATCACAATTCTAGTAATAAATTCATTAAAAGTAGAAACAAAGGGCATGACTATCAAAATGACACAGAGAAAAATAACTATAATTTGCAAAGTGGAGATAGAAATAATCTTGGTTGGCAATTGCGGCTGATCTTCGTCGACAGTCGGGATAGGGGAGACATAGTCGGCCAATGCCAGAAAGCCACGATGGATTTTTTGGGAGAAATCCTTCAAATATTTTTTTGACAATATGTGTTGGGATTTTGTTTGAATCGCATTAACCAATACCGGAGTGTCACAAAAATTTATTTTAGTTTTGGCAACAATTTTTGTTTTTTGAGTAATAACTTTTTGACGATTTTTTTTCATGTTGTTTTCCATTTTGATCAATTTATTTTTTTAATTACCAAGCGTCTATCCTTTTTTAGCCAATAATATACCACCAAAGGAACGCCAAAAAGCAAAGTATATTCCGGTACGATAATGCTTGGTGTGGACAAAGATGATGTGCCGTTGTTGTAACCAATTACCAAGTCGTCATCACAACAAGCCGTCGTACATTTGGTTGAATATTTCGAAACAACCACGGTTGCCGATTGACCGTTGGGACTTTTGAGATACCACGACAAAGTCGATCCGTTAAAATTGACTTGAAAAGCATCTTCATAATTGCCCGCCAAAAAACTGGTAGTTTGTCCGCGATCTTTCGGATTTGGTGAAAATTTGTTTTTGTTACCAACAGCAATATTGATGGTGCTGCTGTTGGGATTATTGTATCCGAAATGTGCCAAATAAGTACCATTACCGTTGTCATCGATACATTTCAAAGTGGGGGTGACGGTTTGGTTGGACGGACAATTGTAACTTGTGTCGGCTACGATGTATTCCGTATCGGAATAAGAAATATTGTCACTGCCATAATATGCCAACACGCGATAGTAGTATCCTTGGCCGTTGGTTACGTTGGTGTCAGAATAACTAACCGTACTTTGACCGGAAACAGTTTGATAAACCGCATCTTCCGGATACGTCAATTCGTTGTCGGAAGTTGAACGAAATATTTTGTAGCCGGTAATGGTTTGATCGGTATATTTTGACCAAGACAAATTGATGCTATTACAGTTTTTGGCAGCGGTCAGTTCAATGGTTTGCGGAATCGGACAAATATAAGTACCGCATAAAGAAATATTTCTCAACTCTTCACTGGAATTACCAATTGTCATACTCGTTCCTTTAGTCAAAGTAACGGTCGAAGTGACGCGAGCGCGAAGAGTCAAAGTGTTATTTGTGATCAAATTTTTATCAATTGACGTGCTCCAACTAAAATTATCATCCTGACCGTAGCTGCTATCCAAATAGGCGATTTGATTGCCATTGACGTCATACAACCCAAATGTTTCGAATAAAGTGGCAGTATTTGACCCGGAATATATA
>DAIREY010000079.1:0-3568 GCA_036795335.1 Patescibacteria group bacterium | reverse complement strand
GTTTCTCGCATGTACTTATGGCAAAAATCCAATTACCAAATAGAATTAAATAATCAAGAAACTATTCCAGTCTCCCGCCGTTTGAGTCAAAATGTCAAAGACAAATTGAACTGGTAACTGGTAAAATGCATTATCTTGCCGTTTATTTTATTATTATACCCACTTATTTCTTTTGGGTATTTTGTTTATTCCAAACAATATACAATCTAAATGTAAGTTAAGCTATTAGTTTAACCAAACAAGGAGACTACCATGAAGCTAAAAGATAAAAAACAACTGATAAATTTAATTACTGATTACAAACTTTGGATTGCTTTTATTGAACAATTTCTGGAAGACCACAACATTAACAATCAATCTATTACTCAAAAACTTAATTTTCTCAAAAATAAACTTAATTATCTGATACAAGTCAACAACATCCCGGCTATTATCGACAACTTGCTTATGATTGATGAAACATTGGTTTATATTCAAACTCAGATGCCCAAACTCGCTCTTCAACCGTCATAGAGCCCCAACTATAGTTTTCATTTTTTCGCCTCGTTAAGTATTTAAAAATACTTAACAACCTCACCAAAAAATCCACTTATTTAAATACAACGAGTGGTTTTTTGGTATAGATTTGGCATTTCCATCAAAAAGATTATAGAATAAATATATAATAATTATCAACAAATAAAAAAACAATTTATTCCTATGAAAACCGCTATCAAGTCCGTCATAACTACTCTATTTTTCTTTTTGTTCGTTAGCAATATTTTTCTGGACACATCAACCGTTCATGCCGATAGCGGAAAAGTCATCGATATTTCTATCGACGATCAAACCATGACGGTCATAGAAAACTATCACGTTATTAATAAATTTGCCGTTTCCACCGGTAAATGGGACATGCCAACACCAATCGGTACTTTTTATATACAAAATCATATTCTTGACGCCTATTCACAACCATATGATCTCTATATGCCTCATTGGATGGGGATTGGCGGTGGATATGGTATTCATGGACTGCCATATTGGAAATATAGCTGGGGAAATGTTTATGAAGGTGAAAATCATTTAGGCATTCGCGTTAGCCATGGCTGTATACGCTTATCATTGGATAATGCCGGGTGGTTATACGACTGGGCACCAAATGGTACTAAAGTCACCATTCATCAAAATTCCGGCGTGCAAGAATCAATCACTCCACCTGATTACGACGGAGAAGTTACCGACCAATCAGCACAACATATTACTCTCAAACCCGGCGAAACTAAAGAATTATGGGTCAAACTCAAGAACACTGGCAAAAACTGGTGGTACAACGTTGGTAGTTATCCCATTCACTTGGGAACCAGCCAAAACTACGATCATGTCTCCAGCTTAGCCAATTCTAGTTGGCTGTCTGCCAATCGTCCCAGTATCATCGATCGCACTGGCGTCGAACCAGGACAAGAAGCAATGTTCAAATTTACCGTTACCGCTCCAACACAACAAATGACCTACGAAGAACACTTCAAACCATTAGCTGAAGGTTATTCATGGTTTGCCGATCCGAACCTAGACATTGTTTGGTATATAAATGTTTATGAACCGGAATATTCGGCCGAATGGTTTAGCCAATCTGACTGGCCATTAATCACTGAAGGCGACACCAAGACTCTACAGATCAAGTACAAAAATGTTGGCGCCAAAACTTGGTACAACTATGGCGACAATCCGGTCAGACTCGGTACCAACGATCCGATCGATCGAAATAGTGTATTCTATAATCCGTCAGACTGGATAGCTGAAAATCGTCCAGCTACCATGGATGAAAGTGAAGTAAAACCAGGCGAAATTGCCACTTTCACCTTCGTAATCCGCGCTCCGCTCACGGTTGGCGAGTACGCTGAACATTTCCGTCCGGTCGTCGAAGGAAAAACTTGGTTGGAAGACACCGGCACTTTTATCCAAATCAAAGTCGTTTCACAAAACTAAAAATCCAACTATGCAAAATATCCCCAGACCAATTGAAAATCTGATCAATCATTTTTCCAAACTTCCCGGTATTGGACCAAAAACAGCCAGCCGACTTACTTATCATCTACTAAAAAAACCCAAAAACGATGTTTATGATTTTGGCCAAGCTCTAACCAATCTGCAAAAAGACTTGATATATTGTTCCAAATGTCATAATTATACTCAAATAGATCCATGTTTGATCTGTCAAAATCCCAAAAAAAATCCATCCACTCTCTGTGTAGTTGAACAACCGCTTGATGTCATTGCTATTGAAAAAACGTCATTCAATGGTATCTACCACGTTCTTCATGGAGCATTGGCTCCTATCGAAGGTATTGGACCCGAACACCTAACTCTTGAACATTTACTTCGACGTATCAAACAAGAACAAGTTACCGAACTGATTATTGCCACCAATCCCAATCTGGCCGGAGAAGCCACCGCCGTATATATTCAGAACATGCTAAAAAACATTCCTGACATCCACATATCTAGACTTGCTTTTGGTTTGCCTATGGGATCAGATATTGAATATGTCGATGAAATTACTTTGTCCAAAGCATTTGAAGGACGCAAATAATTTTTTAAACTGCGCAATGCAACCCAAAATTATTGAACACAAAAACAACAGAATCACCTGGATCGACATCATCAATCCTACTTCTGACGACCTGAAGTCGACCCTGAATCAACACCATATCTCCGAAACAATCATCGATATTCTTATCAGTCATCACATTTCACCTTGCGTCATACAGCTGCCCCACTGCTATTTTATAAATTATTCTTTTCCATTTTTATCCCGATCAGAAATATCAATTCACTCAACTCAAATTTTTATCTATCCGAAAAAAATAATTTCTATTCACAATGATGTGCTGGATTTTTCCAACTATGAATTCAATTCCAATACCTATTCAATTACATCACTTTTATTTTTTATAACTTCTACTATACATCAACAGTACTTGCAGGTTGTTCGACATATCAGTAACGAATGCAATTCCTTTCAGCAAAATTTTCCAGTTGCCAACCACCACTTTGTTAATCTGACCAAATTACAAAAAAATATCGCTCTCGTCTTATCCCAAATCCAACAAAATCAAACAACTATTGCATTGTTATCTACACTACCAATTTCCAACCGTCAACCAGAAAACTTTAAGTTTTTAACAAACAACTTTTTAGCTATCACTGACAACATCAAGCAGCACAGTCTGGATTTGCGCCACTACATACGCTCTAACCATTTGTATTATTCTCAGAAAACTCATGCCAATATCAAAATAATCACTATACTGCTTGCTTTTATACTACCAACACTTCTTATCACCGCAATTTTTAGTATGAATTTTTCCAGCATTATCTATTACATTCCGTTTGGTTTTTTCGGAGTTCTTGTCACTATAACTATTTTAGAAATTGTTATCTTAAATATATTTAAATATAAAAAATGGCTCTAAAATTATACAATACTTTTACCCGCCAGAAATCAGAATTTCAACCAATCAAAGACAAGCAAGTTGCCATGTACACTTGTGGCCCAACCGTCTACAACCATCCGCATATTGGTAAC
>DAIREY010000078.1:0-3612 GCA_036795335.1 Patescibacteria group bacterium | reverse complement strand
TATCGGATATTGATCCTTGATTATTGTCACGAATGAGATACCCGATAAAGAATATTCGCTTCGCTCATGTCTTTTCGGGTATGACAAGATAAGTTGAAGTTTAATTTTACCTTGCGATTTCATTGCATATTGGATATTGGATCTTGCATATTGTTAGTGTTTGCAATTTCTTGCGATTTCACTTGGATATTGGATATTGAAACTTGACCCTTGATTTCTGTTTGTATTTTCTTCCATTGATTTGTTATTTCTCGCCGTTCATTTTGTTTTCATTTACTCTTCACTTTTGCGTACTATAATAAATAATAAAGATTAGTAATAACAAATCATCATTTTTTACCCGTAAATTACAAGGAGAATTACATGAGCAATCAAAGTAATTTGTTTATCAAAATTATCTGGCGATTAGTCGAGATAGTCTTGGTAATAGTGGTTGGTTTGTCGAGCGGATTAGCCGGTAGCTATTTTGGCGTCAAATATTTTTCTTCCCCATCTTCTCCTGGTTCATCCACTGAAACTGTCAAAACACAAGTTATCGACGAACAGTCCAGTGTCATTGATGTAGTGGAAAAAAATAAACAATCGGTTGTTAGTATTGTTATCACCAAAAACGTCCCGGTATATGAACAATATTATTCCAATCCCTTCAGTAGCGATTTTTTTGGCAGCGATTGGCCTTTCACTAGTCAAAAACAAGTTGGGGAAGAAGAAAAAGAAGTGGGTGCCGGTTCCGGCTTTATTGTCTCTGAAGATGGCATGATTGTTACCAATAAACATGTCGTTGAAGATGAAAGTGCCGATTATACTGTAATTTTGGAAAATGGTGATAAATTATCTGCTCAAGTGTTGGCGCGCGATCCATATTTGGACTTGGCGGTTTTGAAAGTGGACAAACATTTCGATCAATACATCAAACTTGGCGATTCCGGTGACTTGAAAGTTGGACAGAGTGTAATCGCTATCGGTTATTCACTTGGTCAATTTGAAGGTACAGTTTCCACCGGTATCATTTCCGGCTTGTCTAGGCAAGTTACTGCCGGTGATGGTTCGGGCACTTCGGAAGTGTTGGACGATGTTATTCAAACCGATGCTGCTATTAATCCTGGTAATTCCGGCGGTCCACTCTTGGATATCAATGGCAATGCTATTGGTATCAATGTAGCCATGGCTGAAGGAGCAGAAAACATTGGTTTTTCAATTCCTGTTAACAACGTTAAAACAGTAGTTGAATCGGTCAAAACCAATGGCAAAATAGTACGTCCATATCTGGGTGTTCGTTACGTCTCAATCACGTCTGATATTCAAAAAGAGAACAATCTCTCGGTTGATTATGGCGTTTTGATTACTCGCGGAGAAAAAAGCACCGATTTGGCGGTTACTCCAGGCAGTCCGGCTGACAAAGCTGGTTTGCAAGAAAATGATATTATTCTGGAAATCGATGGCCAAAAACTAACTAGCGATGTTCCTTTACAGGGCCAAATTATCAAGCACCAAGCCGGCGACGAAGTTAATCTTAGGGTATTAAGCAAAGGTTCCGAAAAAGACGTCACTGTAAAACTCGAAAGCAAAGAATAAATAATATCTAAATGCAAAAAAAGAACTCAAATTACTCGAGTTCTTTTTTATTTTATAAAAAATATTTGTTTATTAGTTTTAAAAAATCGATTCGATTAAACGGTTTTGTCACAAATTCATCCGCTCCCGCATTCAAGCACTCCCTTCTATCTTCTTCAATTGTATTTGCTGTCAAAGCAAATATTTTTGTTTCTTTTCCGTTTGGACTGTCCCTAATTATTTTTATTGCTTCTATGCCATTCATGACTGGCATCACACAATCCATCAACACTAAGTCAAATTTTTTTTCTAAGAATTTCTTGCATGCCTCTTTTCCATCATTGGCGACATCAATTTTGTTCATGCCAACTTTTTTTAAAATTGTCAAAACGAATTTTTGATTAATCAAATGGTCATCAACCAGCAGCACGGAAACATTTTTTTCTATCTTAATATTGTCCGATATTACTTCTAGTTCTTCTATCTTTTCATTTCCTTTCTCGAATATATCACATAATGCTTTTCTTAGCAGCCTCGTTCTAATTGGATATTGCAGCTTCATACGACCATCCTTTTCTTTTTGAAATTGGTTTAATACCAGTATAATTGGCAAATTACCAGCCAATTCATCGATCCGTAATTTTTTTTCCATACTTGTATGAATAATTATTCCATGCCAATTGTCTTGTTCTAGTATTGTCCTTATCTCCTGATGACACGAACTTGCTATCATCTCTATACCCCAGTCGTTCAATTGTCTTTTCATGATCTCTGCGCTTTTTTCATTGTCGTCAATCAACAAAATTCTTTTGTCCACAAAATGACAATATTCATGATCGTCGCCTTCTATATCGTCGCCTTCTCCGCTATTCGGCAAATAGAAATCAAAGACAGTGCCTTCTCCGGCCTCGGACTGCACTTCCACACGTCCGCCCATCAACTCAATCATCGATTTGTTAATCGCCAAACCCAATCCTGTTCCGCCGTATTTTCTTGTTATAGAATTATCTGCTTGTGTAAAAGGTGCAAATAATTTATTCAATGCCTCCTTCTTTATTCCTATACCGGTATCGGCAATTCGAAAAGCCAATTCATCACCTTTTTTTTCAACAGACAAAACAACATTGCCCTTTTCGGTAAATTTAACCGCGTTGGATAAAAAATTTGTTAGAACTTGGCATAATCTTTTGCCATCACCTTCAAATATTTTTGGTGTATTCGACGACATATAACAATCGAGGCGCAAATTTTTTTTATTGACCTCATTTGCTACCATGTCAACACTAGTTTCTATACATTCATCCAAAGCGAACTGTCCGTTTTCCAGCTCCAACATTTTGGCTTCAATTTTTGACAAATCCAAAATATCGTTGATATTGGCCATCAGCTGTTGACTGGATTGAGCAATGATTCGCACATATTCTTTTTGCTCTTCGTCTATGTTTGTTGCTCTCATCAAATCGGTCATACCAATGATTGCTGTTAATGGCGTTCGGATTTCATGCGTCATGTTGGCCAAAAATGTACTTTTAGCTTTATTGGCTGTTTCCGCCTCATACTTTGCTAGTTCCAGCTGCTGTTGATGGTTTTGGATTGACTTCAGCATATTATTAAAATTTGCCGTCAGTCCCGCTACTTCGTCATTGCTATCCAACAATGGTCCCGTATCAATCTTTTGCGTTTTGGCAATTTGTTCCATTTTATTACCCAAAAGCAACAGTCTTTTTAAAAAAATCTTTCGCAAAATAATAATTAATAACACGCAAATAATTATTCCGGCCAAAACGTAAATGAAAATATTATAGGTAATAATTCTCATCACTGTTGTATACATATTACGCGGTTGATTGACTGAAAATACTCCCAATTCTTTACCGCTATCCTCGTCTTTTATTATCCTTTGCCCAAAAAGCAAATGATCGCTTGAGACTACTATTCCACCATCAATGATTTTTCCGATTGTTATTGGCTGAATCTTTATATTCATTTCCAAGTTTGTCGATAATTCTTTGGTGTATTCTTGGTCTAAAATGCGGCCAAACAATAATCGTCCTTTTG
>DAIREY010000077.1:0-3646 GCA_036795335.1 Patescibacteria group bacterium | reverse complement strand
CAGCGGCGGGAATTATGGGTGTAATAGTACATGCGCAGTTTACCAATAGTTTGTTATATAATCATATATATATGGTAATTTTGTATGCAGTGGGAGTATGTTTGGGTTGGGCGGCAGAGAGTAAAAAAGAAATGACAAAGAAATAGAATATAAAAAAGGAGAAGCTTCTCATGATGGCTTGGTTGGTGACGTGTATTTTTTTGATAGTTACCTATTGGTTGGCAAAAAAGGATATTATTTGGGGGGTGGCTTGGTTGTGTTTTTGGGTGACTTCATATTTGGTGAGGATGGAAGTGTTGGGTATCCCCACCACTGCGTTGGAGTTGGGTATATATTTAATTTTTGTTTTGTATCTTGGGAAAGTATGGAAGGGACGAGCAAAATGGCGGTGGGCGACAAGCAATTGGTGGGTGCTGGCGTGGGTGGTGGTTGGTTTGATTAGCGCGGTGATAGTGTCTGATCACAAAGTGTCCTCTTTGGGATTGTGGAAAGGATGGTTTGTCGATCCGGCGGTATTGTATTTGATAGTGATAAATAATTTGAAATACAAAGGACAGGTAAAATTGATTTACCTTGCCTTTGTTTTTTTGTTGGGAACGATGGGATTTTTGGCAATATGGCAGTGGGCGACAGGAACGGCGATTACTGATGATGGCCGGATTTCGACATTTTTTAGTTCAGCCAACTATCTGGCAATGTTGGTAGAGCCGGTGTTGTTGTTTGTGCTAGCTAAGTTTTTGGTGGAGAAAAGATGTCGATGGTGGGAAATGGTGTTTTGGGTGATGGGATTATTAGCTTTAATTTTGTCAGCATCATATGTCGGTTTGATGAGTTTTGTGTTGGGTTGCTTATTTTTGACTTGGATGATTTATACCAAAAATATAAAAAGTTTTTTGCTGGTTGTATTGGCGGGGATAGTGTTGGCCGGGGTATTTGTGAGTTTGCAGCCGGATCAAAGTCGACTGCAAAGGATGATTGATCTATCAGAACGTTCAAGCGTGACAGTCAGATTGGAAGTGTGGCAAACGGCAATTTATATGATCAAAAATACCGGTTTTTGGGGAGTGGGCTTGGGCAATTTTGAAGAAAAGTATCTGGAATATGCACCGCAAATATTTCATCCACCGATGGAATGGAAAATGTTACATGCGCATAATTTATATTTGCACACATGGTTGTCGGTGACTTTGGCTGGTTTGATAATATTATTGATAATATTATTGTGGTGGTGGACAAAAGCAATTAAGTTTTTGAAACAAAGAGAATATTTTTGGCTGTATGCCGGTTTGGCAATTTTGTTGGCTTGGGCGGTGGGCGGTTTGGCGGATACTCCATATTACAAAAATGATTTAGCTTTTTTGTTTTGGCTGATTTTGGCTTTGATTATGGCCAGTCAAAATGTGCAGAAAACCGAAGTGAAGATTTTGAATAAGAAAGATGGGGTAAAAAGTCATGGATAAAAAAAAGAAAAGAATTGCGATTGATGCGCGATTTGCCAGCGACGGATCAGGTTTGGGACGTTATGCGCGCAAATTGTTGGAGTATGTGTTGAAAGCCGGTGATGAATTTGATTTTACGGTGATTGTCAATAAGGGAGAGAGGAAATATGTGCAATTTGGATATGATAATTATCAAATTGAAGAAGTGCCTTATACGCACTATTCTTTCAACGAACAATTGGGATATTGGTGGTATTTGAGTAGGCAAAAATTTGATCTGGTGCATTTTACCAATTTTAATCATCCAATCCTTTATCGAGGCAAGTTTGTGGTGACGATACATGATTTGACATTGATGTTTTTTCCCGGACGGGTTCGTCGTTTCTGGTTGGGAACAAGGTTGGTGCAAAGCGCTTATCAGTTGACAATGAAAAGTGCGGTAAAAAATTCAACCAAAGTGTTGGCGATTACCGAGTTTACCAAAAAAGATGTTATCAAATATCTGGGTGCGACGGAAGATAAAGTAACGGTAATATATGAAGCG
This sequence comes from Patescibacteria group bacterium, assembly GCA_036795335.1. Classification (GTDB taxonomy): domain Bacteria; phylum Patescibacteriota; class JAHJAL01; order JAHJAL01; family JAHJAL01; genus DAIREY01. The sequence continues at coordinate 1,663 of DAIREY010000077.1, read as the reverse complement.
TCGGATGAAAAAATTCAGTTGGTTGACGATCAAGATTTTATCAAGAAAGTAAAAGAAAAATATGGATTAAAGAAGCCGTTTTATTTTTTCTTAAGTAATTTGCGTATTCATAAGAACGTGGAAAGAATGGTCAAAGCGTTTGAGATTTTGAGAGATCAGGGTTTGGACGTGCAATTGTTGGTGGTGGGTAAACCGGATCCTCGCTACCTAGAAGCATTGGAATCAATTGAAAATTCCAAATATCGGTCAGACATTGTTCGGCCGGGTTTTGTGCCGGATGACGAAGTGGCGGTATTTTACACGGAAGCGGTGGCTTTTGTTTATCCGACGTTGTATGAAGGTTTTGGCTTGCCGGGTTTGGAAGCAATGAGTTGTGGCTTGCCGGTGATCGCTTCGGAAGCTTCATGTTTGCCTGAAGTGTTGGGAGAAGGAGTGTTGTATTTTGATCCATATGATCCCAATGAGATTGCCGGAGCAATGAGACAAATATTGGAAGATAAAAAATTGCGGCACAAGTTGATTAATGCCGGATATAGGCAGTGTCAAAAATATTCATGGGCCAAGATGGGGCAGGAAATTGTTGAACTGTATCGAAAAATATTAGCATAACGGTCGAAGTGACAAATTTTGATAAAATAGCTTTTTTTGGTTAAAATTGGTTTAGGATGTTGTTTGTTACAAATCAACATTTTTGGTTTGTGATGGACAAGAGACGAGTGCTATTTGGTAGTAAGCAACGCGAGTAATACTTTTTTAGTATGGCTGGCGTTTATAAATATATTTTTTTTAATTTACACGTAGGTTTTATGAGGAGAAAAAATGGAATTGGCAGATGTATTTTTGTGGGTGGCGATGGGCGTGGCGTTATTGGCAGTTGCTTGGGGTCTTTTTCTGGTGTGGCAAATTGTCAGTTTGCCCACCGGTAATGAAAAAATGCAGGAAATTGCCAAGGCGATACAAGAGGGAGCTAATGCATATATGTTTCGTCAGTATACCACGGTAGCGGTGATTGCGATTGTGTTGTTTGTAGTATTGGGTTTGTTTTTGAATTGGCCGATTGCGATTGGCTTTTTGGTAGGCGCTGTATTGTCCGGTTTGGCCGGATATGTGGGAATGAGCGTATCGGTGCGTGCCAATGTGCGAACGACCGAGGCGGCCAAAAAAGGTTTGGCAGCGGCTTTGAATGTGGCTTTCAATGGTGGAACAGTGACCGGTTTGTTGGTAGTTGGTTTGGGTTTGCTGGGCGTGGCCGGTTGTTTCAAGTTGTTGGGTGCCAATCGAGAGGCAGTGGATGCTTTGGTCGGATTGGGTTTTGGTGGTAGTTTGATTTCAGTATTTGCTCGTTTGGGTGGAGGTATTTTTACAAAAGGGGCAGACGTGGGAGCTGATTTGGTTGGTAAAGTTGAAGCCGGTATTCCGGAAGATGATCCAAGAAATCCGGCGGTAATTGCTGACAATGTGGGTGACAACGTGGGTGATTGCGCGGGTATGGCAGCAGATTTGTTTGAAACATATGCCGTTACTGCTGTGTCAGCGATGTTGTTGGGGAGAATCGCTTTTGCTGACAATCAAAATGCTTTGATTTTGCCATTGGCTTTGGGAGCAGTGGCAATTGTCAGTTCAATTGTTGGAACGTTTTTTGTACGTTTAGGCAAAGACAAAA
>DAIREY010000011.1:0-18449 GCA_036795335.1 Patescibacteria group bacterium | reverse complement strand
TCTGCCACTTCATTGGTGTCTGGTTGGGTCGGTTGCTCTTTGGTGGGTTTAGTGGAAGTGTCGTTGGCTGAATTGTCTGATTGCGACAATTTATCAAGGACTTCTTTGGAAGCTTCGATGATGTCCAATTTCCAATTGACTAGCCGAGAGGCCAACTTGACGTTTTGACCATTTTTACCGATCGCCAAAGACTGTTGGTCGGCTTCAACATAGATAGTAGCTTGTTTATTGTCTTTATTGGCAACCACTTTAGCTATTTTGGCGGGGGCAAGAGCATTTTTGATAAAGACAACCGGATTTTCGTCCCACAGAACGATATCAATTTTTTCACTGCCAACTTCATTGATTACCGCTTGAACACGGGTGCCTTTCTGACCAACACAGGAGCCAATCGGATCGACGCCTTCTTGATTGGTAGAGACTGCAACTTTGGAACGAACACCGGCTTCGCGAGCGACTGATTTGATTTCCACCGAGCCAAGATCAATTTCCGGAATTTCCATGGTGAAGAGTTGTTTAATAAATTCACTGGACGACCTGGTTAACAATATTTGCGCACCTTTACTGGTATTGTCCACCGATTCCAATAAGAGTTTTAGCCGTTGCCCGATAGCATATCGTTCGCCGGGAACGCGGCCGGTAGGATATATTACACCGACAGCCGCACCCAAATCGACATATACGTTTTGACCTTCAATACGCTGGATAATACCGGATAAAATCTGACCAACTTTGTCTTTGTATTCTTCAAAAATAGTTTCTCTTTCAGCTTCTCGCAACCGTTGAATGACAACTTGCTTGGCAGTTTGAGCAGCAATACGACCAAAATTCTCCGGTGGAGCGGCATCAAAGCAAACTTTTCCTTCAATTTCAACTTCCGGATCGACTTTTTGAGCATCACTTAAATGGATTTGCGTTAATTCGTCTTTTATTTCTTCATCGTCAGCAATTACCTCTTTGACAATAGAAAAAGAGACGTCGTCCAAGCCGCCCGGTCCAATTTTGGCTTTGATTTCCATTTGGGGACGACCGTAGTCTTTGCGGTAGGCAACCGCTAAGGCAGCTTCGATAGTTTCCATAACTTTTTCTTTGGACAATTTTTTTTCATCACAAATCAAATCGATGGCTGCGAAAAATTCTTCTTCATTAAATTGTGTAGACATTTTTTGAAAATTATTTTTTTAAAAAAAGAAAGCATATTTTAGAAATAGCTTTCATAGTTATCTTATCTTCTACAATTTGATACTAACATAATGAAACAAGGTTTGCAAGGATTAATTGACAAGTCACGAAAATATGTTGGCATTTAAATATTATTCGCTATGAATTAATAAAAATTTAATTTCATGTTAATTTCACCATCATTATTAATGATTTATTTTTGAAAGATGAACTTTAAAAAATATATAAAAAGCATTATGGATGCACAAAGGAGCGTGAAAAAATGGAAAAGATAAAAAATATCTGGCGAAAGTTTTTACATTGGTATTTTTTTATCAGCTTGATTATCGGTTTTGTGATGACGGCCGTCATTTATTCTCTGGCGAGTGACAACAACGTTCTGACGATCAGAAACCACAATTTGGTACTAGAAAATCAAAATTTGAAAAGCAAATTGTGGCAAAAAAACATTGATTCGCCGGACGATAAGCAAAATTTGGAGAAAAAACCAACCATGACACCAACAGCAAAACCGAAGGAGACATCGAATGATAGTGTCGAATCCGGCGGCAATCTGGCACCGTATTCCGAAGTGAAAGTTGGTACAAATAACAAAACTTCAAAGGAAATCTTGATAAAATTGTACGGCGGTAATAACGACAAATATCTGGGAGATTTACGCTTGAATTACTATTTGCAACCAGTAATGGATGGAGTAAAAATACTGGGCATCGAACAATTTTCCGGGTGTCTGCCGGGTGCACCGCGAGGACATCGCGGCGGCAAACATCAAGGTCTGGATCATTATACAAAAGACTGTGGTACGCTTTGTGTATATGGCACGCCGGTTAAAGCAATTTATCCGGGCGTGATCATACGCATTGATCATGATTATCAAGAAATGACTTATAAGGAAATAAATGATGTCTATAATATCATGACTAACATCGGGAAAAGTGGTGTTGATATCGACACCGATCATCAATACCAAGTCCTGTTTGATAAAGTGCGCGGGCGACAAGTGGAAATTGATCACGGTAACGGTTTGATTTCCGCCTATTGTCATTTGTCTGAAGTAAACAAATCGCTGGATGTAGGCGATACGGTCAATGCCGGTGATGTTATCGGCAACATGGGCAATAGCGGCACACGCAAAGCAGCGGAAGATTTTGATAATGGATATGTAATGTGCTTGGACTTAATTGATAATCCAAGTCAGTATTTCTTGAGTTTTATTGAAAGAGAGTGGCATCTGCACCTGGAGTTGTGGTTTAGCCCGGAAGGCGCGGACGATCCAGCAATAAAAACTAAGTGGTTGGATTGGATTTCTTGGAAAGAAGTTTTCGGATATAAATAAAACATGAAAGGAATGATATGAAATGGTTAAATGTACAAAATGCGGAATAATCATTAAGGACAGAAGTCCGAAATTCTGTGGTGAATGCGGTGGGATGACGGAAGAATATATTGAAAAACCGGTGGAGGAAACGATAGTAAATGAACAGGAAAAAAATAACCGGGAAGATAAAATTGACAGCTCTGCTGTTAATATGGGGCAACCGGAACGAATCCCGTTTGTGCCAGCCGGTACGAGCGGAGTAACTCATATTTCCAGCGATAAATGTCTGGTAGTCGATAGCCAAGCATTGAACGCTTTGAAGCAACGCGGCGGGTTGCCGGTAAAGAATAATCAAATTTATTTAATAGCGGCTTGCGTCGTACTTATTTTGGCGGCGGTGGGTGGTTTCTGGTATTGGCGGAAAAATGAGGAAACGAAACGCTTCAATGAAGAACTAGCCGAATTTAAATATATGTTCACTACACAATGGGAAACAATCTTGATCCCGGATGTGGGAACATTCAAAAGTAAATGCGACAGTGCTTTCAATAAAAACACCAGTCAGATGAAAAACTCTGATAAACTATCGGTGTTTAAGACGGAAGCGCAAAAACTGCAAAAATCGTTGCAATCGTTCAAGATCACTATGGAAAGTGTCAAGATGTCCGATCGATTGTATGGTTATAAAAACTTAGGACAATTCCGAACGGATTTAATGAAAGCGCTATCATCAAATATTGCTTATTGCGATAACGTGATCAATCTGTGCGGCGAACCGGTCAATAAAACCAAGACTGTGCGGTCACAAGGACAAATTACCATGAATAATTACGAAAGCCTGTATTCCAATCAAGAATTCCTGAATTATTTTTTGCCAAATAAAAGAGTAAGTGATCTGGATAGTATTGGTGGCATGGTAGAAGATGTGGCAACCAATCGAGCATCCGAGTTGGCCGGAATGACTAAGAAAAATCACAATAATAATATTGTGATTAACATTGGCGGGTCAGGCGGAGGCGGTGGAGGAACCAGTGGTTTTATTAATGACTATCGTCAACCATTGCGAGACGACGCCTACAGCAGTTATCACAATCAGGTAAAAAATTTATTATCTATTCTAGCGAAAGCAAGAGAAGATTATGGACATGTGCCTGATCAATATCGTAGAAGAGTGATTACTCGTGATGAATTTGCCAACATAACGATTCATGCTTTTAACGTTCGCCAACAAGTATTCAATGACTTACAAGATATTGGCAATATTCCATTAAGTGAGCGCGACAGGCATCAACAGATTATTAATTGCGCGGCGGCGGGAGCGGCGGCATGCAAGAATATTGCTTATGAATTGCAAAATTCTGCTAACGATAGTCGTTGGGAATTTTACTTAAAAGAAATATCGGATTACAATAACAAAAATTTAAATCCAATTCTGGATTATTACAATTTGTAAAAAAGCATTCATCCAAATGCTTTCTATAAATAATATGAAGTTCATGTTTGACTCGACTTTTTTATATAAATTAAGTCGGGTTTTTTTTGCCTAATTTATACACAAGCACTCGAAAAGGGAAAACAATAACAGCATTGAATATACGACTGAGACGGTCGGGTTGAAGATAAAGTCGATGAAGCCACTCCAAGTGCAAACGACGGAGCCAGCCAGGGGCGCGGACCGCTTTTTTTCCACCAAGAATACTGGTTTCTTCGGCGATAAAATCAAAAGCCCCCCCTACTCCCATGGCAAATCTAATATTGATTAATTTGTCTTTATTACGGGCAAGCCAAAATTGATCGCGAGGTGCGCCGTAGGCAATCAACAGACAAGAAGCACCGGATTGATTGATGCTGTCGATGTTGGTTTGATCATATTCCGGCAGCCAATCATTAGCCGACGTTCCAACAATATTTAAGGCGGGATTGATGGAACGAAGTCGATCCGCTGTTTTGACCGCTACACCCGGACCAGCTCCCAATAAATATAATTGATATTTTTGTTTGGCGCACAGTTTGGCTATTTCCGGTACCAAGTCGGTGCCAGTGACTCGCTCGGGTACGGAACTGTATTGAGATTTAATTTGTATCGCAAATAGAAATAAAGACGTGGCAAATTGCCAAATGATTTGCAGATATTTAATAACAGGCAAATTTGTATTTGGCGATTTTAGAAAACCGTTGGCCCACAACAAACCGGCGCCGTCGGCAGTGGAGAGCGAAGAGGAATTAATAATGGATTTTAAAGTCGGATCAGATTGGGCCAAGAGGATAATCTCCGGATTAAGAGTGACGGCATAAGAGATTGTTTGACCATGCAACAAAAAGTCGATATATTCGATGGTATCGTTAAAATCAAAACAATCAATGCGGCAGTCTAAAATTGAGACGGATTTTTTGTTCATTGGAATTTGGTGATAACGCGATCACTAATTTTTTGCGGATCACTTTGGACACGATTGATAATGTCAATGATATTGGAACAGTAAACAGAAGCATCAAACTTATAAGCTTGCCTAATACAATTCTCCGGAGAAAATTGTTGATAATTTTTTTCAAAATTAGTGATGGTTTCATTGACGCTTTCTGGAGTGAGTTGATGAAAAAACAAGCCAGTTTGACCGCTAACAACACTTTCCGTCAAACCGCCCACGCCGTAGGCAATGACCGGAGTACCGGCCGCCATGGCTTCCACCGGTACAATGCCAAAATCTTCTTCACAAGTCCATACAAAAGCCTTGGCTTTTTGCAACAAAGATACTTTTTCCGATGGCGACACGAAGCCGGTGAATTCGATATTCGGTTTGGCAATGGATTTTAAATATTTTTCTTCATCCCCCGTCCCGACTACGACTAATTTTTTGCCGGAGATATTGAACGCTTGAACAGCCAAATCAATATTTTTAAATGAAACTAAGCGAGATAAAATAATATAATAATCTTCTTTTTTAACAGGAGTTGAGGGAAGAAAGTCTCTTGTTTCAACCCAGGGGTAAACTACGATCGAATCACGACGATAATATTTTTTGATGCGCTTGGCGACGTGATGAGAATTGGCTAGAAATAAATCGACTCGATCGGCAGCCAGATAATCCCAAAGACGAATTTGGTTGAAGCGATAATTGATAAACCAACTTAATAAATTTAATTTCTTTTGAGAAATCCAGGTGGCGTTTTGGTCCCATAAGTAGCGGGTGGGAGAATGAATATAGGAAACATGGACAGTGGATGGTTTGGTAATGATTCCTTTGATAAAAGAGTGACTATCTGATAACACAATATCAAAATCAGTGAAATCAAATTGCTCGGCGGCAACCGGAAATTCAAAGGCAAACAGTTGATGTTTTTTGGTAATAAACCGAGGCCACTTGTTTAAATATGATGGAATAATCTGAGCCTTGGGCAAGTATTGATCGGTAAAATTTTCATCGGCAAGTAAACAGTAGATTGGGGCATCAGGAAAAATTTCATGATTTTTAAATAGTATTTGATCGGCTCCGCCAAAGAAGTTTAAAAACTCATGGGCCAAGGCGATACGATATTTACTCATAATTTTTTGGCTAGTAAAGTCAATTGTTTGAAAATAGTTGATGTAAAATTTTCCCAAGAGTAATTGATAATATTTTTTGAGCCAAATTCAATTAGATTAATACGTAAAGAATGGTTTTCAATAATTTTGCGCATAGCCTTAAATATTTCCGTGCTATTTTTGGGATCAACAAGCAAAGCACCTTTGCCGGCAATTTCCGGCATGGCAGTCACTGACGATGTAATGACTGGAGTGCCACTTGCTTGGGCTTCAAGAATGGGTAGGCCAAAGCCTTCATAAAGGCTGGGAAACAAGAATATATCGGCTTCCGACATGATCGTGGGCAAATCTTGTTCATTGATATAGTCAGTGAAAATGATATCTGATGCGTATTTTGACTGACTAACGGTTTTTAATATTTCATCGTAACCAATACCAGGTTGACCGGATAGAACCAATAAATGGTTGGAAGATAGGCTGTCTTTGAATTGGTTAAAAGCGGAAATAAGATTGATAATATTTTTGCGATAGTCCAAGCGGCCAACAAAAAAGAAATATGGTTTGGTATTCAATAAATCGTTGTATTTGCCTAAAATCGAAATACATTCGGCACGATTGTGCTTGGTGATAAATCTATCTTTATCAATCCCCAAATGGACAGAAAATATTTTATTAGGATCAGCAAAATATTTATTGATTAAAGTTTTTTTGACAAATTCGCTGGGAGTAAAAATGATGTCAGCAGTTCTGATGTCTTTTTGAGTAGTTTGTTGCAGATGAATCAATTGTTTGGAATCGTAGTTTTGAGGATATTCAAGAAAACCAATATCATGAATAATAATGGCGGTTTTTTTGGGAGTGATCATGGGCAAGGAATGTGAAGGAACAAAAAGTATATCCGGAGAATGAAATTTCATTTGCCAAGACAAACCAACACTGCTCCAAAAATATGGCAAATTGATTATTTTATTATGAATGTTGTCCGGTAGATTGGTGACAATGTCGGACGGAATTGGTTTTTTGGTATAAAGAATAATATTGTCAAATTGTTTGGAAATAGCAGAGCTAATGTTTTTGATAAAATATGATGTTACTTTGTCGGTGCCGGTGGGATGAATAGTGTCGATTTTGTGAGCATCTATTCCAAGTATCATGATTTTCTTTTTTTGGATAATAAATTGAATAAAATAGTTAGGCGCGAATTGCGCTACGTTTGTATGATTCTAAATTTTCCAGAGCGATATTGCATCCGCGAATGACGCAAAATTCCGGTTCTTCCGCCACATGAACAGGAACACCGGTGACTTTACTGAGCAATTCATCAAGCCCACGTAACATTGATCCTTTACCGGTCAGAATAATGCCGCGGTCGATAACGTCGGCAGATAATTCTGGTGGGGTGTGTTGCAAAACGAGCTTAACGGCATTAATGATTTCTTTGATAGGATTTTTGAGAGCTTCGACCGTATCTTGATTGGAAACGGTAATAATCTCTGGTAATTCAGTAATAGTGTTGCTACCAGATATTTCCAAATATTGATTATCGACACTGGGAACAATGGAGCCAATTTCTATCTTGATGCGCTCGGCGGTTTTTTGACCAATGGCCAAGCCATATTTTTTGCGAATATAGTCAATGATAGCATTGTCCATTGATTCACCAGCGACTCGAATAGAATGTTGAGACACGATATTACCCAAAGAAATAACAGCAATTTCGCTGGTGCCGCCCCCAATGTCCAAAATCATGTTGCCGTGCGGTTCGGCAATGGCAATACCCGCGCCCAAAGCAGCCGCAAGAGGAGCTTTGATAATATATACATTGTTGGTACCGGAAGCTTTGATGGCGTCAATCACTGCACGACGTTCGGTACTGGTAATGCCGGCCGGTACGGATGACATGATCTCCGGTCCGAAAATGCGGATATTGTTGAGTGTTTTGTTTAGATAATATTTAATGATGGCTTCGGTAATGTGATAATTGGCGATCACGCCATTTTTGAGTGGCTGAGCGGCTTCAACATCGATCGGCGTCTTGCCCAACATGTCTCTGGCTTCTTCACCGATAGCCATGATTTTGTTGGTGCTCTTATTGATAGCGACCACTGCCGGCTCGTTGATCATCACTCCTTTTTTGGGAATGCTCATACGAATGTTGGTGGTACCAAGATCAATGGCCAACTGTTGTCGAAAATTTAGCATAATTTTTAATTAATATGATTTCTGGTAATGGAAGCGCCGAGTGCGGTAAGTCTTTGATCCAAATTGGCATAGCCGCGATCGACCAGATCGATGTTGTCAATCTGACTTTGTCCTTCGGCAATCAGACCGGCAATAACCAAAGCAATACCGGCACGAATGTCGGGACTGACGATTTTTTTACCAGCCAGAGGAGTTGGGCCGGAAACTAATACACGGTGAGGATCACATGGAATAATATTGGCACCCATTTTGTTTAACCACTCGGCATAATTGAGACGTCCTTCAAAAATTGTTTCATGTATCATGCAAATACCGCGAGCTTGAGTCATAAGTAGTGTATATGGGGCTTGTAAATCCGTTGGAAAACCCGGATAGGCATTGGTAGTCATATTTTTGGCGACCAAATCCGGCGAATGCTCAACAACAATACTATTTTCCGCAATCCGATATCGTACACCGGCAGCTGACATCATTTCCAAAAAGACTTCCAAGTGAGAAGGATCGCAATTTGTTATTTCTAGCCGATCGGCAATCAATGCCCCCATAATAACAAATGTGCCGGCTTCAATACGATCAGGTATGATAGCGATGTCACTCCCAGACAAATGATCGACTCCATCGATAATAATGCGAGGGCTGCCAGCGCCGGATATTTTGGCTCCACGGGCATTCAAATAATTGGCAAGCGCAACGACCGACGGCTCACAAGCCGCATATTCGATTATAGTTTGACCGGTCGATATAACGGCAGCCATAATAATATTTTCGGTACCGGTGACACTAATCATGTGCGGTACAATTTTGCAACCGGTTAGTTGGGAAGCGGTAATATGATAATTTTCTTCATCAACATTGATGATCGCGCCCAATTTGCGGAAAGCATCCAAATGAATATCGATGGGTCTTTTGCCAATGATACAACCGCCCGGATGAGGCAAAGTTACTTCTTTGAATTTGGCTAACATTGGACCGATTAAAACGGTGGAAGCTCGGAGTTGTTTGGCCAGTGTGGAATCAATCACTGTCGAAGTAATGGTGGAATTGTCAAAACGATAGGTGCCTTCTGAGATTTTATCAATAGTGGCACCCAATTTTTGCATGATCTGAATCATGATTTTGACATCGGTAATTTCCGGAATATTGGAGATGGTGCATGGCTCATCCGACAAAATGGTAGAAGGAATCAGTTTGAGAGCTGTGTTCTTGTCACCATATACAGAAATTGAACCATGCAATTTCTGGCGACCATTTATGATGTATTGGTACATAATTTGAAGGTAAATTTATAAATTTGATACTATATTTACTTTATCTAAACGAGCAACTATTTTCAATATTGAGAAACTTGACTAAATATGAATAATTATGATATGATGAACGGATTTGTCGTCCAGATTATTGAAAAAAATAAACACAAAAATGATAAAAGAAATATTAAATCAACTTTTGGGATATATTTTGTTGGGTCTAATAGTATGCGGTGGAATTCTCTTGGATACTTCGGGCCTGGCAAAAGCGAAAGAAAATATTATTTTTACCAATCCGGAAAAACCCGGTCAGGTATTTACCAAAAACACTGAGGAAACAATTCAAGGATATTTTTTGTCTAACGAAGCGGTTGATAGCGGACAAATAAGTTTTGATGGTCAGATATGGCGCGATCTGCGAATTGCCAAAGATACAGATCGATATAATTTTTCATACAAATGGACGGTGGCCGGAAAAGGAAAAATGTTTATCACGGTTAAATTTTTGAACGGAGAAAAAGAGGTGGCGGAAGGCAGAATTATTAGCGAGGTGTATGTCCCACCGGAACTGCAAGAAGCGGGCTTGTTTGAACTGCTGGATGAATATCAACAAAAGCAAGAAAAAGAACAAGCCAAACTAAAAAATCAGACAACTTATCAGCCAGGCACTTTTTTCTGGCTGGAAAATTTTTCTGAAAAAACAATTGGCAACTTCGTGGATAACAAATGGATGGCTCTTCTGCCAACAAAAATGCAACTCGAAACAATGATGCAGACCGTTTATCAAGTGTATTTGTTTATCAATAAATATCCGGCCGGTATTGACATCTTTTTCTTTTTTACCGTACCAGTCATGATTGCAATCACAATATTTATGATTTTATTTGTAATCATGGAATATGGCCAACTTTTTCTGGAATATTTACAATGGAAAATTGATCAGACATTTTGGGCAAAAAGCAACAAGATGACAAAAGTATATGTTTTTGATATTGATGATTATTCGGTGATTAAATACGCCAAAATTATCTTTACAAATAGCAATACCCATCAAAAAATTGTCCTATATTCCAATGAAGATGGTTGGTTGAATATTGAAAGACTATCAGCAGGTGAATATAGTTACGAGATCATCAAACAAGGATACAAAAACTATTTAGTAAGAGATATCGATGATGGGTATTTTATGAATAAAATGATAATAAAGAATAACAACTTCTCGATCGATGAGGGTGAAAAAAATATCGCTTTGCCGGCGGAAAGTGAAATGGATTTGGAAAGAAAAGTGGTTTTTGAAAAAAAGAGATTGCTATATCCAGCCAAAAAATTTTGTATATATAATTTTGATTTGATGACCGGGGTGGCCACTACAACTTCATTACTATGGATGATCTTTGTGGATAAAAGAATTGGAATAATAATTATCGCTTATATTTTATTGAACAATATTATTTTCCGCACCGTAATTAGACAAAAGGAATATTTTGGGCAGGTAACTGACAAAAATGGCACATCAAAACCATTTCTAAAATTAAGTATGTGGGCAAACAATGTATTGCTAATGAACGTTTGGACAGATATTTGGGGAAAATTTAATCTTGATAATTGTAACGTGGGTGATTCGGATTGTGTTATAAAATTAAATAACAACTACAAGTTTATCGCCAAAGACGGTTTGTATTATGGACAAGATCTGAAAAATGTCCAGCAACCCGTTATAATAAAAATAGAAAAATAATTGGTAGAACAGTTACCACTCCAGTTGGTACTGACCAATTTTAATCAAATCACCAGGCTTGGCGCCCATCGATTTGATTTTTTGATAATATCCTTTTTTAAAAAGAATATCGCGAAGACGATCAACCGACTCGTAATTGCTAAAATCAGTCCGAGTGGCGAATCTTTCAATTTTTTGATCAATTATTTGAAAAATGCCGGCGTCAATTTGATGGACACTGGACGGTTGGTCAATTTTTTGCGGTACGATAATAGTGGGATTGCTGATCGGCAAGCGCGAAACTTCCAATTGAATCTTGTTTAATAAAGTTTTTAATCCAGTTTTGGAGATAGCGGAGATAACAAAGATTGGTTCATGATAATTGATTTTGGTGGAAAAATCTTGGATATAGTCCTTTAAACCAGGTGAATTCAAATCCCAACCGACAGTATCTAATTTGGTAAAACAGATCAGATATGGTTTTTGACTTAAGTTGGTACTGAATTTTTCCAACTCTTGCCGCACTTCATAGTAATCGTTAACCGGATCCAATGATTGAATGTCAATCATATGGACCAAGAAACGAGTTCTTTCGATATGTTTAAGAAAATTAAATCCCAACCCTTTGCCTTGGCTGGCGCCGGCGATTAAACCGGGAATATCAGCCAAAACTATTCGAGAATCATTGCTCTCCAGTATTCCTAAATGCGGAATCAAAGTAGTGAAAGCATAATTGGCAACTTTTGGTCTGGCCTGCGTGACACATGACAAGAATGTGGATTTGCCCGCATTTGGTAAACCTATCAAACCAACATCGGCAATGGTTTTTATTTCCAAAATAATTTTTTTCTTTTCACCTGGTTCACCCAGTTCACTAAAGCGGGGCAATTGTCGAACAGATGAAGTGAAATGGGCGTTGCCAAATCCGCCTTTGCCGCCAATAACGGCGATATACGTTTGGTCTTTTTGTTGGAAGTCAAAAACAGGAATTTGTTTGCCTTTGCTATCAATTTCATAAACCACCGTGCCGATTGGTACTTTTAAAGTAAGATTTTCACCACTAGCGCCGGTCATTCTTTTTTTTGCTCCTTTGACACCATCCTGAGCTTGGAACTTTTTTTGGCGAATAAATTGGGACAAGGTGTTGGTATTGGCCGACGAGACCAAAATAATATCACCGCCTTTGCCACCATCTCCTCCATCGGGTCCGCCTTTTTCAATAAATTTCTCATGGTGGAAGGAAGTGGCGCCATCACCACCCTTGCCGGCTAATAAATTGATTTTGGCATAATCGCAAAACATGGTATTTGATTAATAATTGTCTTTTAAATACTGACTGACAACCAGGGCGGCTTGCGTTTTGACAGTATCCTGGTTTTTGTACATTGCCGGGTTATTTAAGGCGTCTTCTAAAATGTAATCGAGAAGTTGGCCAATCAAACGGCCACCGTGCTGACCGATTTGGATAATTTTTTGATCGTCATTTTGTTGCCCAATTTCCAACAATATTTCTTTGATGAGATGACCGTCAACTGGGTAAATCTTTTGATTGCGGGAAAATTCTTGCAAACGAGTTAGCACACGATCAATTTTGGATATCATACGTTTGATACCGGTGAAGTCTTGCTCGCCGTATGATTTGATAGCAGAATTGGCGTCGATATAAGCCATTTGCAATACTTCAACGCCGCGTTGGCTATACGCAATATGCGATTGCGGGTGTTCAAAATCTTGATTGACCGGGACCGTTTCTTGAAGATAGTATTTGGCGATAGTGGAATCTTTCATGCCTTCAACATCCGGACCAAAAGGCAACATGTGATTTTCAATGACAAAAATCACATCTTTTTCACAGACATGATACTGGTTGTCAGCGCCAAACATTGAGTTGACTTTCATGGCAGAAAAAAAATCGGCGGCCAAGCGACCGGACACTTGCGGATGATTGTAATATGTATAGTTGCCGGTTGAATCAATTTTAAAAGTATCTACTTTTCCAAAATCATGCAACCAAACAGCTAATTTCAAATTTATCGAAGCTCCGGTTGGAAGACCGAGTTGGTTGGACGACAATTTATCAATGTTGCGAAGAGCCAACATTGTATGGTTCCAGACTGAACCTTCAGCGTGATAATTTTTGGGTTGATCAGTGGTTTTCATTTTTACCCAGGTATCAACTATTTTGGGCGAAAATATTTCTTGATAAACACCGGTTTGGTCAAGTAGCTCAATCATACGATGCGGTTGGTGAAAAAATCCTTTGATAAATTCGGAAGCAATAATATCCCTGGAAACTCTTTCGATTGTCCGCTGTTTGATCGTTCCTTGTTTGGTGCGATATTGTTGAACAAATTTTTTATTTATTTCCGAATGATGCTGACAAATTGTATCGTATGTTTCGGCCTCAATTTGAAAATCATATTTGGCAGCGAAGCGCAGGGCGCGTAGCATGCGTGTGGGATCTTCATCAACTAGGCGGTCATGAGGATGACCAACCGCTTTGATAATTTTGTTTTCCAAATCAGATAAACCATTAAACGGATCGATCAGCTGGCAATTGATAAGATCCACTGCCATAGCATTGATAGTGAAATCACGACGAGCAAGGTCATCATCAATAGTAAGATTGGCAGAAGTCTGGACTTGAACATCTTTGTGCCCCCTACCATATTCATCATAAATATCTATTCTGGGCAAAGCGATATCCAAAAAATCCAAGTCGCAATCAGCCAGTTTTAATTTGAATACACCAAAATTGCGACTTTCAATGTCCATTAATTTTCCCGGAACGGTTTGCAAAAAAATATCGAGTTCATCTTTGTTTACACCCTGAATGACAAAATCGTAATCTTTTAATTCCCTGCCGAAGAAAAAATCACGAACTGCACCTCCCACCAAATACAATTTGGGACGGGAGATATCATTTGCTTGATCAGCAAATTGATAATGAATGAAATTATTTACAAAGTCCTGCAAAGCGGAAATGCTGGCGATATGGTCGCACAATAATTTAATTTTGGTTGAGATATTCACGAGACTTTTTTATCCAGATAAGGCGTATAGCAAAATAATATCACATATTTTTATTATATCGAACAAAAAAATGAGACGAAAGCAAGATTGTCAATCGTCTCATTTTGGCAAGTGTTGAAAAAAAGAAAATTAACTTAAAAAATTTAATGGGTTTAAGAATGTGCCATTGTATCGAATTTCAAAGTGAAGATGAGGACCAGTGGACCAACCTGTTGATCCCATCGTGCCAATACGCTGACCTTTGGAAACGGTTTGACCGACAGAAACATCAAGGTTACTTAGATGGCCATAGAGAGTTTGATAGCCGTTACCGTGATCGATGATAATATGATTGCCATATCCTCCACCCCAACCCCATTCGGCCAAAACGACAGTACCGCCATCCGAGGCAAAAATGTCCCAACCACTGCGACTATCCAGATCGATACCGGTATGCCAAGGATTGAAATCAGTAGCGCCAAAATATTGTGAAATAAAAATTCCGGAAGTAGGCCAGCTAAATTGACCGGAGCCACCGGCTGAGGAAGCACCATAATCCGGTTCAGGAGAATAATAGCTGTTTGAATATGATGATGAACTGTTGTCGGTGGTAGGAGCGGTAACAACTGGTTTCGGAGGAGGAGGCACTGTACCACCCGGCAAAATAATCTTGCGACCAAGCGACAATCCTTCGGAAGAAAAGTCATTCCATTTTTCTATCTCAGATTGATCGCTCTTATATTTTTCAGAAATCGAAGAAAGAGTATCGCCGTCTTGAACAGTGTAGTAAATACCATCCATCGGTAAAATATACAACCCTTGCCCGGGAATAACAGTGCCACTATCGTCCATGCCGTTGGACCACTTAATGGTGTCAGTGGACAAACCGTATTTATCAGCAATGCTCCATAATGTTTCGTCTTCTTTGACTAAATGAGTAATAACATGTTTTCTCGTGATGTCAGAGGAACCTTGAGTAACCGGTGAATTGGTTTTATCCAGATAGGCATCTTGAATGATGGCCATATCCTGACTATCAGAATCTTCATTTTGCTTGATAGCTTGATCAATTTGGGCTTTCTTTGAATCGGCTTTATTATAGGTATTGATAGTAGACGCAACTTGGTTGATTTGACTATCAGTAACCAATTGAGAAGCGGAAGAATCCGAATTGGCATCAATTTCCACTAAGTCGGAATTTTTATTGGAACTAGCCATCGCAGTCATGGTTTGGGTGTAGTTACTATCGCCAAAACAAGTATTGGAAAAAATAGTAAACCCACATACAGCTACAATGCCAATGTGAGTTAAATATTTTTTGAGATTAGCATACCCAAAAATATTTTTTCGGTCGGGCTTGGAGTATGCCAAACCATATTCGTCGTAACGATTGTCTTGATGTTCTATAGAAAAATTTGATGGAGATTTGGAACGAGAAAAGAATGATAGAAGTGATTTGATCTGAGAAAAGTAACTTTCACGTTTGGTACCGGAATTGAGGTGACGCAAACGACGTGATCGTTGGTTTACTTTTCGCATAACTTTTTTCCCTCAGGGGAATAACAAATAAGCGTTTAAAGATATTTAGACAAGCGTTATTTTGGTCATATCTTTTTTCCAATTAAATTAATTTTATTAAGTTAAAATTTAATTAGAATTTAATAAATGAATTTTTTATGTATATTGATTGTATATTATTCGGACGATATAAGTCAATCGTCGGTAAAGATTTGATAAATAATAGTTTCTTGAATAATATTTTTCAATAACAAAAAAACAACTGCCAATAAAAAATACCATAATATTAATAATAAATCAATAGTTATATGATTTATTATTAATATTCAAAGAAATTGTTGGAAAAAAATAATTATTTGGATAGATCACTTGAAGCATCCCAAATTCTTTGCAAAATATTTTCACCCTCTTCTTTACTAATGATTTGAACTTGGGAGTAATCAATGACATGAGTAGGAACCAAATCATAAGAAATAATTTGATCGTCCATAACATAAAAATATAGCAGTACGCCTTCTTGAGTTTCTTCCGACCACATTTGGTCCATAATAAAATTTCCTAAGCTATATATAATGTATTTATTTTGATAAATTTCATCAGCTTGAACGACATGCGGATGCGTGCCAATTACGATGTCGGCGCCATTGTCGATGGCCAGATGAGCAATTTGTTGTTGAACTGATGTTGGATTGGGAGTATATTCCGTTCCCCAATGAAAACCAGCAATCAGAACATCACAATTTTTGGCAGCCTGTTGCAAGCTATCGACTATTTTTTCTTGGTCGGTTAACGAAAGAAAGTCAACCCAAGCCGAACCGGGATAATCCGGACCGGCGCCGTAACTGTCGGGCATGATGTTTACGAAACTTATGAAACCAAATCTTGTACCATTTTTCTCAAAAATCTGTGCTTGAAAAGCGCGTTCTTGATCTCGACCGGCACCGAAATATTTGATACCGTGCTCATCAAGAGTGGCAAACGTTGACAACATGCCTTCAGACAGAGCGTCACCAAAGTGATTGCCGGAAAGCGAAACCAGATCGATACCTGATTTTTCCAGACCGGCAACCGTCTCCGGTTGGGCCACCAAAATCATGCCTTCGGAAGTGTATTCAGTGGGAGCGAGTGGAGTTTCAAGTTGAGCAAAGGTAATATCTGGTGCGGCAAGTGCATCAGCGACATAGGTAAACGAATGAGTGTTGTCCTGAGAGCGATTTATTTTTACTCCAACATAGCGGCCCATCATAATATCACCGACTGCCAAAACTTCGGTAATATTATTGGCAGGCAAGAAATCGGAAAAGGTATTAATAAATTGTGATACATTTTGGCCCGAAATCGAATATTTAATTTGAACGGGATAATTATCTGGTTCCTTGAATGGAGAAATTTGGTCTAAGGTCAAAGGACGAACTTTAACCGATAACAAGGAAAAAGGGATAAATCCAATCGTGTCAGCACTAGAGTTGACTTGATCAATGACATGTAGATAATCATCATATATGGCAATTTTTTCCGAGGAGATAGAATAGTTATTTGTCACAAAGTCCATGTCGGACTTGGCGATGGCAATATTTCGATATTGGTAACCATTTATATTGAGATTGGTAATTGAATTAATCGATACACTGTCTAAGACTGTTTGATTATTGATAACGGGGACATATGGTTCATGAAAAAAAATATCATTTCCGTTATTTTTTTGATTAATTGATAAAATAAGATCGGCTTCTTTTTGATCATCGGTAATTTGATAGGTGTTCGGAGAAACAGCGAGTAATTCATTCAAAGCAGTAGCAATTCGTGGATTGTGACTATCATCATATATCTTATAATTTTCTCGGACAATGAATGAACTATGGTCCTGGCCGGAATATGACGACCAGACTACGTATACTGTAAAAATAGCAGTGAACAGCAAAATCACCGTCGCAAATAAGGCGATGATAAGATTTTTTTTAGACATATTATTTTTATTTAATATGATTTGGCAAATAATACTTGTTGGGAAGATGCCCGGCCACATTTAATACATTTTCCGGTGGTGGAAGATGGCTGTTCAAAAGGAATATTACGAATATTTGCTTTGGTAATGTTTTTTATCTCTTCCTCACAATCTTGTTGACCACACCAATACGAATAGACGAAACCGGGTTTGGTGGTCATAATTTCTTGGAAATGGTCCCAATCATCAATATGATAAGTATGGTCTTGCATGAATTGCTGAGCTTGATTGTATAAAGCGGATTGAATGTCGGACAAAATTGATGGTATTTGATTGGTAATTTCAGCAATCGGCATAACTGCTTTTTGACTGTTGTCGCGGCGAAAGACCGTAACTTGATTTTGAGCGAGGTCCTTGGGGCCAATTTCAATGCGAATCGGCACACCTTTCTGTTCCCATTCATTGAATTTCCAGCCGGGCGATTTTTGCATGTCTTGATCAACGAAGACCGAATATTTTTTTAATTGATGTTTTATTTGCGAGATACATTCATTGACTTGTTGTGCCTCTGTGTCCGTTTTAAAAATAGGAACAATAACAATTTGGATTGGAGCAATATTTGGCGGAAGACGCAGGCCTTGATCGTCGCTGTGAACCATAATAATGCCACCCATCAAACGGGTGGTTACGCCCCAGCTGGTTTGATGAACCAGTTGCTGTTTGTTTTGCTGATCAAGGTATTGGATGTTGAAAGCGGTGGCAAACTTGGTGCCCAGGTGATGCGA
>DAIREY010000010.1:0-18473 GCA_036795335.1 Patescibacteria group bacterium | reverse complement strand
TCCAGGCAGCCGGTCCATAGTCGTTGACAGTCACGACTACCGAGGCCCCGGTAGCATTGTTGGTCACCAACAATTGTGTGCCAGAGGGATAATCGCGATTGGCACAGGTGGGCGTGGAGCCATAATAGTACCAGCTGGCCGTGCCGACAGCAGCGCCAGCGGAGGGTGCCATATAAACCGGATCGGGAACAGGCGGTTGTTTTTTACCAACCGCAATTTTGATTGGAGAAGCTTCGCGAGTGACGTTTTCAGCAACCAATTCGCGGGAGGTTTCAACGCCATTTTCTTTGGTGACATTGTATATCTTTTCTTTTTCGCCGGCCGAACCATAGTCAGTGGTAGTTTCATTACCTATTTCCATCTCCCAATCATCGTAATATTCCACTGATGGATCAATTGATTCGTACTCTCTTTGTTCTTCGGTGATCACTTTGGTAACGGCGATTTCTTGAAAAGGTTTAATTTTGTCTTCGGAGGCCAACAAAACTTGATTTACTTCATCATCGGGGATATTTAATTCATCTTTGGCTTCGGCCACCACTTCACCCATAGTACGATTTTGTGTTTCCATTTCATAAGTGCTTTTGCCATAGGTAATCAACAACGGAGTGGCCCGATCGATTACAATAGTCGAACCGGCATGCACCTCTTTATCAAGAGGTGGATAAGTCATGTCTTTGCTGCCGAGATGAATATTGCACGACAATAAAATGTTGCGAACCGTATTTTGCGAAGTTTGAATGGTATAGGAGCGATTATCTTCAACAATATTGATCGGGATAACCGGATTCTTGACTGTTACTTGTACAGTCCCCCCATCGAGTGCCGTGTAACGATTGGGATCCAAAACCAGTCCGCTGGTGAGATTGAAACCGTTGTCAGACATGGCTTGATAGAGATTTTCACTTTGTGAATAGAAAACTTGTTTTTGTCCATTTTGATCGACGATCAATTTGGTGGTCTTGTGACGTAAAACAGTTGGAACGGTATTTACAGATTGGGAATGCGCTTTGGGTAAAAATATATTTTCCAAATTGGACATATCATTAGTTACTGTCATTGAGACAAGCAAAACAGACAGTAATAACAGACTGCCATAAACAACACTCGCAAAATTGAATTTTGATTTCACCTCCATAAGAAAAATCGCATAGTTTTTTATGCGTTATTTATTGTAATACAAATTTTTATTTTTGGCAAAAGTTTGTTGAGTGATATTTTTTTGAAAAAAAATTCCACCGCCGCAATATCCGATTTTATTGTTATAATGAAGGTATGGAAGAAACATATCGAAAATTTATTACAGAAATAATTGTTAAAGCAGGTGATATTTTGCGAGACGACTTTGTCGGCTATCGGCAAGAGCCCATTGTCGACGAAAGTGGAATTCATTTGGCCATTGATCATAAAATTGAAAAATTTATCAAAGTACAGATTGAAAACACTTTTCCCGAACATGTTTGGCTAGGCGAAGAAGAAGGAGAAAACGACAAAGACAGCGATTGGAAATGGATTATCGACCCAATCGATGGCACATCCAATTATTTTTGTTATAATCCATTTTTTTGTATTTCCATAGCTTTGGTACACAAAACAGAAATAGTTTTGGGAGCAATCCATGCTCCAATTATGAATATTTTTTGGTTAGCAGAAAAAAACATCGGAGTGCATGTAAATAATGATTTGGTAAAAATGGCCGGCGAACACGATCTAGATAAAATTGTCATTGGCGGTCGATCGCATGCCGCCAGATGCAAAAATATTAAATACTGGCAAAATAATAAATCAGATAGATATATGAAGATTGAGATGGGCTCGGCCGCCTTGGAGCTGGCTTATGTGGCCACAGGCCGACTGGGAGCTTATGTAACGGAAGGCATCAAAGACTGGGATGTGGCTGCCGGAGTGCTAATGGTAAAAGAAAACGGTGGGGTAGTCAAAAATTGGCAGGGAGAAGATTGGCAATTTGGTGATGACAAAATGATTGCCGGCCGAGCTGACTTGGTTGATGATTTATTGAAACAAAAGATTAATCAATGATTTTTGCATATTTGATGGATTTGGAAAAACAATATAGACAATATACAATAGTAAATAACAAGTAAAAAATATTTAATAATAAATCATCGATATGTTGGATATGAAGTTTATCCGGGAAAATCCGGAAATTATAAAAAAGAATGTTGAAAGACGAGGGAAAGACCCCGTAATGGTGGAAAATTTAATTGTCTTAGATAAAGAACTACGAGAATTGTCTAAAACGATCGATGAATTACGAGCGAAGAAAAATACACCAAAAGGTAAACCAACCCCGGAGGAGATGAAACAACTGCTGGAAGTAAAGGAAGAGATTGATAATTTAGAAAAATACCGCGAGGAAGTAGGAAATAATTTTAAAAAATTAATCCTGGCAATACCCAATTTGATTGCCGATGATGTACCGGATGGTAAGGACGATAGCGAGAATAAAGAAATTTTTAAAAAAGGAGATATCCCGCAATATGATTTTCCCGTTAAAGATCACCTGCAAATCGGACAGGAGTTGGATTTGTTGGACTTTGACCGGGGCGCAAAGGTAGCGCAGAGCGGTTTTTATTATTTAAAAAACGAATTGGTGCTGTTGGATTTGGCATTGCAAAGATACGCCATGGACAAGTTGACCGCCAAAGGATTTATACCAATTATCACGCCAGATATGGCCAAAGACACAATTTGCGCCGGCACCGGATACAACCCGCGAGGTGAAGAAAAGCAGATGTTCAATATTGCTGATGAAGAAATGAGTTTGGTGGGTACGGCGGAAGTAACTTTGGGTGGATTTCATGCCGACGAAATTTTGTTGGAGCAGGATTTGCCAAAAAAGTACGTCGGGTTATCACATTGTTTCCGAGTAGAAAAAGGTGGCTATGGTAAGTATTCCAAAGGTTTGTATCGTGTACGACAGTTCAGTAAAGTAGAAATGTTTGTGTTGTGCAAACCGAAAGACAGCGAAAAATATCATCAAGAATTGTTGGCCAACGAACAAGAAATCTGGAATGAGCTAAATATTCCTTATCATGTAGTTATGCAGTGTACTGGCGACATGTCGTCGGCCAGTATGAAAACCTATGACGTAGAGGCCTGGATGCCGGGTCGTGGAAATTACGGTGAAGTGACCAGCACTTCGAACACTGGCGATTATCAATCGCGACGTCTTCATATTCGTTATAAAGATAATCAAAGTGGGGAGAATATTTTTGTACACATGCTAAATGGCACTGCAGTAAACAATAGTCGTTTTCCACTAACAATTCTGGAAAATGGACAGCAAGCCAATGGAGATATAAAAATTCCGGAAGTACTTTGGCAGTACACCGGATTTGAAGTGATAAAAAAGAAAAACTAACGGTTGATCATCAAATCCAAGTCAATTTGCAAACCATCCAGACTGTCTTTGACAGTCTTTTTGGTATCATTGACAGCTTGATTGTAGATCTCATCGTGCAGGTTTTGCTGAAAAAAATCCAGAAGTTCTTCGGCGGCAATCACTCCGATTTCCTCGTCTCGCTCAGTAGCGAAATAATTGATTATTTCTCTAACAAGATAGTTTCTTTTTTCAGGAGACAGGACATCCCATTTTCGTTTTATTTTATTCATTATTGAAATAAGTTCAATATGCAAGATTCAATATGCAATACCCAAGTTAAATCGCAAGGTAAAAATAAATAACAACTGGTGTTGTCATACCCGAAAAGACATGAGCGGAGCGAATATTCTTTATCGGGTATCTCATTCATAACAAGAAATAAATCCCAAATCTCAAATTCCAAATTTTAAACGAAGACAATAATCAAGGATCAATATGCAATACTCAAGTGAAATCGCAAGAAATACCAAACACATACAATACGCAAGATCCAATATGCAATATGCAATGGAAGCGCAAAAAACAATAATCAATGATCAATATGCAATAATCAATTAGAGCGCAAGAAATTTCAAATCCCAAACGAGTCGCTAATTATTTTTTCTTCTTGGTGGTAGTTTTTTTCTTGGTTGTTTTTTTAGTAACGGTTTTTTTGGCAGCAACTGATTTTTTGACAGCCGGTTTAGCTTTTTTGGTTGTTTCTTTTTTGGCTTTTTTTGATGGCAAAGTATCTTCGTCTTTGGCAACCGCTATCTTTTCATCAACAGAAGATACCGGTGTTTTTTCCAAAGCGGCAATCAGATAATCCAATTTGGCATTGATATTGGCGAATTCTTGCTGGTAATTGGACGATTGACTGTTTTGAGAACGAGAAGCTTGTTTTGGTTTAAAGCAATTGTCGCACAATATTGGTTTGCCAGCGGTGGGACGAAATGGCACTTCACATTCTTGTCCGCATTCATCACAAATAGCGCCAAACATTTGTTTGTTTTCGCGACGTGATGATCGGCCGAATGATCGATTGCCGCCTCTATCTCCACCAAAGCTACGATTGGCACGACGATCGCGAGAGTCTCCTTCCGGTTTTCGTTCCGAAAAACATTCGCTGCAATATATTGGCTTGTCATTTGATGGTTTGAATGGCACTTCACATTCTCGTCCACATTCGTCACATACAGCAGAAAACATTTCTCGATCGAAACTCTGATTGTTTCTGCGACGACGATCATTGCTAAAACCACCTCTTCGACTTTGATTTCTCATAATTTAATTACTTTGATTATTAATAAAATATTATAACTCAATGACTTTAATCATAGCCTGATAGTTGATAAATAGCAATGGTAATTTATATGGTGAAGAAAAGTATTGTAACATCTGTGTGTAGATAAAATTAATTTCTATTCCAAAGCAATAATATCGATGCCGGGTGGATCAAATAAACGCACTGGAATGGCGGTCTCCCCCAACCCGGCACTGACATAAACCGGCCCATGCGGTTGATAGTATATGCCTTGGTCAAAATCACCAACACAGGGAATAATATATTTATATAAGAAAGGAATACGAATTTGTCCTCCGTGAGTGTGACCGGTGATTGTAATATCCGGTATGAAATTTTGATAACTTAAAGTAACATCCGGATTATGAGCCAACACAATCAAATTGTCTTGAGTTGTAAACTGATTGATAGTCGATAAATCCGTATCCCCGGACCACAATTCGCCCAGGCCAAGAATGGTAATATCTTTGGTGGGTAAACGAGCGGAACTGTTGTCGAGAACCGTCACGTTGTTTTCTTGCAAGGCACGAATCAAGTCATTGGTAATAGCCGGACCGGGATGGCCAGTGTCATGATTGCCCAAAACGGCATAAACCGGAAATTTAATTTGCTTTAATGGAGCAAACAAGGTGGTTAAATCACCGGATGGTTCATAAGTCAAATCACCCGGAATTAACACGGCGTCGATATTTGGAAATGAATTTATTTTGGTGACAACTTGTGATAAAAAAACATTATCTTTGTAAATTCCCAAATGAACATCAGAAATAACGGCAATCTTGGCATTGAAGCCAACAGAAACAGTCTGCTGTCTGATCGTAATAAGGCGAGGCTCAACGAATCTGGCATAAATAAATGACAAAGTGAGAAATACGACTAGCAAGGCTTGTAAAAGCTTTCGCCAATTTCGAAAAAAACGATGGCGATGACGGTAAATATAAAATATGACCCAGATCAGCCAGGGAAAAACCAAGTACGATAAATATTTTACTAATAAATGTATATTCAGAATAAATATGATATTACTAAATGTGTATGTTTTTTAACATATCCACAGTCATCTTTTCCAAGTCAAAATTGTGTTGCCACTGCCAATCTGCTCTGGCTTGGCTATCGTCGATAGAATTGGGCCATGAGTCGGCAATTTGTTGACGGCTATCCGGATGATATGTACAAGTAAAGTCAGGAATAAATTTGGTAATTGAGGCGACTAACTCAGAAACAGAAAAACTCATGGCGGTCAAATTATAACTGGTACGAATAGATATATTTTCGGAAGGCGTTTCCATCAATTCAATTGTGGCACGGACGGCATCCGGCATATACATCATTGGTAGGACAGTATCGGAATTGACGAAACAATCATAGGATTTTTGTTTGATGGCATCAAAATAAATAGCAACTGCATAATCAGTTGTACCACCACCAGGTGGTGTTTTGTAACTAATCAAACCAGGATAACGTAAACTGCGTACATCAAGTCCGAATTTATGAAAATAATACTGACACAATAACTCACCGGCAACTTTGGTAGTACCATAAATGGTCGTCGGTTCAAGAATAGTGTGTTGAGGTGTATAATTGCGCGGAGTAGTTGGACCAAAAGCTGCAATAGAACTTGGCCAAAATACTTTTTTTACACCTCGGTCGCGAGCAATGTCCAGTACGTTTTTTAAGCCACCTATGTTGACATTCCAGGCCAGATCAGGATTTTTCTCGCCGGTAGCGGATAAAATTCCTACCAGGTGAAAAATTGTATCGGGCTGATATTTTTCCACTAACTTATCGAAAGCGATTTTGTCGGTAACATCGACAGATTCAAATGGACCATTTGTTAAATCACCGACAGCTGGTTTGGAGTGGCCAATTGCAATAACTTCTTTTTCTCCATATTCGTGACGAAGTGCCAAAACTAATTCCGAACCGATTTGACCGGTTGCACCGGTAACAATTATTTTTTGCATGTTTCTTTAAAAAAAACAAATATTTTATAGATTTATTTTAACTCTTTTGTGACTGATTTGACTAAAAATGTTTGAATAACACAGTTGATTTTTTCTTCAATAAAGTATTTTCGAATACTTGAGTGTTTTTTATTTCGTAATTCAATAAATAAAATTATGAACCGCTAATAGTTTTATGCAATCGAAATTTGCTATGAGAATAATTAATCAATTATTTAATATAAGAAAATTATTTTGCCATGGCTTGTTTTTTTAATTCAACAGGCATTTTTTCGATGGCATAACGCAACGCGATGCGGGGCATGTTTGATTTATTTTTCATCACATAAGCAAAAACTTTCGACTGATGTGCTTGACTAGCGGCTTTCAACATCCAACCGTAGCCTTTTTGAACCATGTCATCAGAGTCCAATAATAGTACATCTGCTATTTCCAAAATATCCGATAAAAATTTTCCATTTTTGGCAGGAATAATCAAAGTAACAGCAGCGGCACGACGTACCCAACGATTAAGTGATATGGCCCAGAGTTTTAGATTGGATAAATATGCCGGATATAACTCAATAAATGAACCCATTGTGTGATTACAAAAAGTATCACACGAAGCCCAATTGGTGATGTATTTATTTACCCATTTTTCGAATATTTTGAAATCGCTTGGTACATAGTTTCGGTGAATAATGTACGACCACTGACAAGCAACGAATGTTTCCTCCAAATATCCTGATTGCCATAATTCTTCACATAATGAAAAAATTTCTGATTTGGATTTGGTTTTGATAGTATTGAAATATTTTTTGCTAATATTGCTTACCAGTGCGGTTTTGACGCCATAAAGTTTAACCCCCTCTTTGAAAAAGCGTTGACCACTTTCTTTATTTTTTTGTTCAGCGTTTTGAATAAATTCTTGTCGAATTTGGTGGATTATATTAGTCACAATGCAAGTATTATACTTCGGCAAATAAAATAATATAATTATTTCCATATTTTTTGGAGCATTTGGGACAATAGGCATAATGAACATAATATTTTTTGGCCACCAGTTTTTGGCTTTTCAAGTATTCATTCATTTCATTAATAAATTGCGGAATGGCATTGTAGGCTCCGTCAAATACCTTGCTGAAAAAACGACCGGAGATGGTGACGTTGTTGGCACCGGGAATATGACAAGTTACTGATAAATAAATTTCCGATTTGAAGGCATGCGGGTCGTAAAACAAAATTAGGGTTTCGGACTTGTCCGGTAGTGTGGCCATAGCTCGTTCAGCTATATTCCACATTTTGGTAATTTTCCAGCCGATCATTGGCGGAAAAGGGATATGAAATAGTTGCGGGATCGATTCGTAGATAAATGGCTTGTTTTGCCATTCGTGAGTAACGTTATCCCACTTGGCGACATTAAATTTCGGACAACAAATTTGAGTATTAGACATATTTTTTACTGTTTAATATTGTCAATTTTTTCGACAAGAAGCCAATCATCCATGTTACCGTAATTTTTTTTGTCAATCTTGAAAGGAGTTATTGTTTGTACGTTGCGAATACCAATCAACACAATATATCTTTTGCTGGACCAGCGTTTGATTTGCAAATCCGTAAGCTGCAATTGACTTTGGTGTTGGGAAATTAATTCGGACGATTGATTGGGAGTAAGTTTTTCAGAATTGTACGCCTTGTCGACAACACCCTTGGCTTTGACTGAACCTTCGGCGTTGTTGTTGATAAAATACAGTACATCCCCCACTTCGACTCGGCCATAAGGCAACTTACGACCAGCAGCACCGCGAATAACCATAGTTTTGGCACCGGATAATATTTTTTCCATCTCTTGAGCTTTGACGTCTAGATAAACAACGTGATCCATATTATAAGAATTAGTTAATAAGTGTTTTTATCATAACAAAAAGCAGGATATATCACTATGTAAGATCACGATAAACCCCTAAAATAGGCTTTTCCCACGTCTCCAAATGAGAACCGGGGGTTATAGAAAAAATCGGATTGACTTCGATCGGATCAGTGTCAACAATTAATGTTTGGTGCGATGGATTGCGAAGACGAAGTTTTGATTGTAACAAACGAAATTCATATTGCACTTGTCCCAAACTAACCGGAATATAGTGTTTTCGGTTTCGATATCTGCTTGGAGAAATTTTGGTGGAATCAAAATTGTATCTACGTTTTTTTGCCTCGCGCCAAACATTTGCCAAGAAGATATTGATTGCTAGCAGTGGATCAGGGGATTGTCGAAAACGTTTCAATTGAGGATGAAAGCGATATCCTTTGGTCTGACCGTGCAAGACAGCTTGCGCCAAAAGGCTTTCGCGCCACAAAGCAACCAAGCCTTTGGAATCCAAATATTTGGGATGGATACTCCACAGACGCATATTTGTTTAATTTTTTACTTCCATAAAATTGGTATTGTTTACGCCAAGAACAAAATAGGGATTTTGACTATCAGTTCTCTTCATCAGCAACCAAAAAGGTTTATCCAAAATCAATTGTTTAGGAATAGGAGCCGGACTGGAGCTGGCAGCACCAAGTAGGTATTTTCCAATGACAGCTTCATTTTCCACTTTGGCGCCAACTTGATCAATGTCAAAATTAATATTTTCGTACATTATTTCAATGGCGTAATCAGTGAACTGTCGGTTGGCCAAGGGAATATTCAACAACTCGTTGTACTCGCGATGGTATTTGAGATGCATTTTGGGCATAGCAAATTCATCGATATAACTGATCTTCTGGTATTGATCAATCGGATAAATATTTATTTTATCAATCATATCTTGAGGCGAAGTCATATCGAACCCTTTGGCAACAATGATTTGATCCTGATTATCTTTGAGTTGCAAGGAAATAATAAATTTGTCATCGTTCCAATATTGCAGAATTTTGATATTGTCTTTTTGATCATCGGTGTCTGCATAAAAACCTTGAACGTGAGTGTCCAAGAAAGTCATTTCTTTTGGATAAAAAACAGTAGGATATTCAACTTGTTTAAAAAAATAGGCGTAGGAAACAATATCGTGCGGGTTCAAATTAAGCGATAAATCACCAAACGATTTGGAGGGGAATTTAGTTTTAACTTCTTGATTAATCAAATTGATTGCATATTGTCCATAGCCACTACGGGCATAATAGCTTTTTTCATCCAGATCCTTCTTGCTAAACGGCGATTGATTAAATTTATCAGCTACGTCCAAGGCAACTTGGTCTTTGGTTTGCAATTGCAACTTTTCGTGCAAAATGTTATCAGTCAATTCGTTCCAGGCGAGATTCATGGCGCCCGCCCAAATATAATTTCCTTGATATTCACTGCCCAGGTAATCGCCGGTATGATAATTTTGTGTATTTTGCGGATGATAAAAAAAATAACGCCAGCACGCAACACTAACAATAAAAAGAACGGCCACAGTGTATATGATATAAATAAGGGCGCGGTTTTTAATCATGAGTATTTTTATGTGAAATAAAAATTACATTTACATTTAGCAGTTTAAGGCCTTGCTATGAAAAAAATATTAAGAGAAAATTAATCACGATCTGCAATCAGTTGGAACCGAATTATTTTAACCTCGGTAGAAGCGTCAACCGGTTGGTGGTAATACTGAGAATAAGTACGATACATAGTCGCTAAATCCGGAAACTTTTCGTGGCCATCCCAATCGGCTGCGGTTAATTTTCCCAGCGTGGTTACTCGAACATCGACTATTTTGGCCCGAACGAATTCGTGCCCCGTTTCCCAGACTAATAGAGAAAGTCGATCGCCAATTGACAAGTCTTTGTCGTCAAACAAACGCCAGGTTGAATTTTTCTGACCTCGCAAAATCAGTTGACTCAATGAAGCGCGAAATTTAAGTGTTTTCATAAAAAAATAATATAAAATTAATGACCACGATGTTTAGCTTTCTTTTTGGCTTGCCGCAAACGAAATTTGCGGAGAACGGCTTGTTGTTTCGCCTGCCTAGAAATTGATTTGGTACAAAGTTTATTTTTTTCCTGTTCTTGTCGCAAAACTTGTTGAGCATATGTTTCCACCTTGGCATTGGCCCGCAATTTGCTCAATTCGCGTTTGATTGCTCGTTGTTGTCTTTTGTGATTTGGACTTTTGATAGTCAAAACAAATGATTGCGGAGAGGTAAAACGCAATTGGGAAAAATGACGCAAAATATATTGGTAGATTTCGGAGGCGGTTGGTTCGGAGGGAAAAAAGGTGTGAGCAATAGTCATACGACGATGAGCGATTTGCTCAAACATAGCTTGCCAAAATTGACCATTGAAACTAATCGTGGCTTTGATAACATGGACGGAATTGACGGAGGAAGAAGTCATAAGATACAAACAAAATTGATATTACTATTGTTTATTGTATCTTGTTTTGAGATGAGAAAAATATTATCTTTTTCTTAAGAAAATATTATCCTCTCACCAACTCCCCTACCGTCACAAATCTATATCCTTTCTTTTTCAACCCATCAATAATCCCCGGCAATACCGCTCTGTCGGCTGCGCAGGTTGTTTGGCAAAATGGATGCATCAAGATAATTGAGCCGGGTTTTGTATTGTTCAATGTGTAAGCAGTGATCTCTGTGGCATCGCCGGCAAAATAAGTGTCCGGTTCGATATCCCACATGATGGTTTTGATATTGTTCCGGTACAAATACCAGGGAAGGAAAAATAATTTTTTGCCATGGGGCGGGCGGAAGGTGATTTCGCCGGTGAAGCCGGCGGCGCGAATTTGCTGATTCGTTTGTTCGATTTCATTTTTGATAAAGGTCGGGGAACGGAAAATCAGGCGCTGGTGAGAATACGAATGGTTGCCCAACTCGTGCCCGGCGGCGACGATCCGGCGTGTTTGATCTGGATGTTGTTCCATAGATTGACCAACGGCATAAAAAGTCGCCGGGATATTTTTGGACGCAAGAATGTCAAGTATTTCATCGGTATATTTACCGGGTGCGTCGTCAAATGTGAGGGCGACTATTTTTTGATCGGTATCGACATGATCAACCAATGTCCCAAAAAATTGAAAAGTGCGGGATTTGATGAGAAATAGCCAAGCGTACCCGCAGACAAACAGGATGATGAATATCGGTAACGTAATTTTGAACAAAATTTTTAATCTTGGCATGGGCTATTTTTCCTTTGGTTTGGATAACTGATCGGAATTAGAAACCTAGTTTTTCCAGTACAAAAATCAAATTTAATTTTCGGTTGGGCATTGTTTCTTTTTCAAAAATTAACAATTTACCGATTGTGGAGCCGAGATAGCCGGCATTTTTCATGCGTTGGTCTTCTAGTGGAAAAACATATTCTTTTAACCTTTTGAACGCATCATCCAGCGTGGGCACGATTTTTTGCACGCCGACAACCCAAATCACGTGATCGGAAGAAAACGCATAAGACGGCAATTGGCTGCCGGTAGCGCTGGCAACCAATATTTGTCCGGTTTCAGTAATCGCGTGAATGCTGCCGAGAAAATAATCCGCTGTGATACTTTTTTGACGCAGCTTAGTTTGTTTGTCCGGATCTTTTTCCGCCACAATTTGATCTTTTAAATTGTGCCAAGGATGATTGCCACTTTTCAATAAATCGACGAAACCAATTTCGTCCAAGGTGGTAGAACTGCCGGTCACAACATCGGCGTTGGCCGGAATCATTTCTCGCAATTTGGCCAAGGCATCGGATCTTGTTTTGACCAACTCAGCGATGACACTTCGATCTTTGAGGGCGAGAATTGTTTTATTGATAGTTTCTTCAGATGCCAGTTGATCGTAATTCATGTGGACCTCCATAAATCTATTAATAATACATCTAAACGAATTATTTAAATATGAATTTTTTGGAAATCAAGCGATATCTGGGCCAAAATACTGTTCTTGAATTTATTTTTGTATTGGTTGCATATCTTTATTTTATCATTTCTCGCCTGGATTTAGCTATGGCTGGTTATTTTTGATTTTTTTATCTGGGTAATAAATTTTTAATAAAATATTAATTCGATATTACAAATATGAATAAATTTTACATTATGGGTCAAGTTCATTGTGATTCTTTTTTATTGCCAAATTTATTTGCCAAAAGTGGTTCATACATCATGATTGCTTTATTTTCGGTGATAAATTCTTCGCCGACAGTCTGACCGGATTTCTTATCAATGATATGACGATAAATAGCATTACTTCTGGAATATCCGCCCCACCATTCACCTTTGATTTCGTGGTGCTTTTCAAAAATTTTGTAGGCAAAGTTGATCGGCTGATTTGATAACCATTTACCTTGCAAATATTCGTCAGTCAACGTCAATTGTAATTGAAATTTTTGCGCAGTATTGTTTTTGATTTGTAAATCAATATTTGGATATGAACAAGTGGCGCCACTGCCAAATGGCTGACTGCGATTGACATCAGGAAATACATCATAATCATGCCGCCATCTTTCAATAACTGTTAACGGTGTATGTAAGGTTAGCCAATAAAGTAAATTGGATAATTGACAAAGACCACCCCCTACTCCCGATATTACTTGACCGTTATTCAAGATCATACCTTCCAAGTATCCTTTATTTTTGGTGGGCATGCCGATTTGGCGCCAGTAAGAAAATGTTTGTCTAGGCTCAATGATTAACTTGTCTAGTTGTTTGATAGCAATTTTGAGATTATTGATTTTGTTTTCCTGCATCCACATATCAACCTGACGCAATTTTCTTCTGAGGATAGTTTGGTAAGTAAAAATTTCATAAGGCAAATAATTTTCAAATGATTGAGCAAAATTGGTCCCATAAAAATGCCAATACAGATATTGTTTAAAAATATGATAGACAATGCCAAGTTGTAGTCTTAATTTTGACCTGGATTGTGGTTTGGCTGTTTGCAATTTTGATGTTATAGGTTGTGATAATATTTTTCACAATCACTATGCATCTTTAACACGCACATTAACACCATTGATTTTTTGATATTCTCTATTTTTATTTTTGGCGACTTTTTTTATTATCTCGTCTTCCAAATCAATTTTTAAGATAGCCGACAAACCCAATAGATAAATTGCGACGTCTGCCAATTCTTCTCCCAGATCAGGTAATTTTTGGTGATAGGCGCTGAAGGCTTCAGCCAGTTCACCATAGGTCAAACCAAATTCCATATTTATATCCGTGATGTTAAAACTCTTATCAATTTTATTTTGATAAATTTCGGCTTGTAATTTTTTTAGGTCAATCATAATTTAGAGAATAATTATAATTTTATTAATTAAACTAACGTTCTTCATATTTTCTCCATGATCTTTATCTTTGCATTTTTGACGTCCAATGAGTTGTTTGGAAATGATTTTTAAGCATCTATAAATATTTCTAATTTTATTTAATCTCAGTCCCGCCCCACTCGATGACAGTAAATCCTTTTCTTTCAAATGATTTGATATCTTGCGGCTTTATTTCAATTTTTTCGTCTAACGGTTTATAAACCATAAAAACTCGTAGCAGAGAATCGGGAGTTGGAGTAATGGTCAAGGGCGCGGTATCGGTATATTGCTTGTCGACAAAATGAATGAGATTGTATTTGTTGTCTTTCATCTTTGGATACCAATAGACAATAAATTCATTGTATTCTTTGGGGGTTAAACCAATTTTGGACAATGTTTGTTGCAGGAATTCTCTGGTCTCTTCTCCTGTGACGACAAATCCAGTTGATAAATTCCAATCAATGGGGACAGAAGTCTCGCCTTCCCAAAATAAATAATTGTATTCTTGATTGTCGGCTTTGTTGATGAGATGACCATCGGGATAAGCGGTAACATTCCAGCCTTTGATTTGGTTATTATATTCAGGATAATCAGCGATTATTTTACCTTGAAGCTCAAGGTTTACGGTTGTGCTTTGCTCATGCTCCGGGTATAGATAAATAACAGGTTTGTCTAATGCAGCTGGTTGATTGAGTTTTATATTACCATCTTCATTAATTATAAAACTGCTACTACTTGATGTGTAATTCGAGTCATTATTATTACCTGAACATAAGATTTCTATATTTAAATAATTAGGAATATATCCGGCTTTCGTAATCCCAGCCCATGCTAAGATAATAATTGCGATTAAGATCAATATAATTATGATGATATTTTTGTTTGATTTTGTTTTTGGTTTTTGGGTTGGAGTTTGATTTTCCATTTAAAAGATTATTTTATTAATAAAAAATGTTGATTATAAAACTTATTTAAAAAAGCAACATAGCTGCATCATATTTCGGTTTGACAATTTTTTTGGAATTTTCAAAATGAAGCTGATTCCATTTATTGATTAATTTTTGCCGGACTGACGCTCGCGCTTGTGTTTGGTCCAGTTTTTCATAGACATAAGCGGCGTTGAAAATGCCTGCGATGTTGTCAAAATTACTGATGACATCCGCTTCCGCGATGATTTTTTCTTCAATTGTATTTCGGGTATTTGATTTTGAACCACGATGATTCAAGATGCAATTTTTGACCAACTCGATCTTTTCTTTGGGATAATTTAATTCTGTTAATTTAGCTTCGGCAATTTTGGCACCGGTGATATGATGGTTGTCACGACCATAAATAATTGAGCCGATGTCATGCAACCAAGCGGCTATCAATATAACTTCTTTGTCGCCGCCCAATTCATCAGCTAAAGCGGCGGCATGTTTGGCAACCAATACCAGATGAAATGGAAATGGGTCAAATCCGTATTTACTGGTCGGCTTTTGACATTCTGCCTGTACATAATCTCTAATCGTATTGACTATATCCATATGTATAGAAAAATATATTACTTAAAATAATTTTTATAGCAGTTCAAATTTGATAATTTTTACCGGACTATGTTCATCAACCGGACGTTGATAATACCGAGAATATGTATCGTACATTTCTTGATTATTTTTGAATTTTTCGTGTCCATCCCAGTCGGCTTCTGTCAATTTGCCCAGAGTGGTTTCCCGGACTGTTACTAATTTGGCTTGTGCAAATTCTGATTTGGTTTCCCAGACTAAAAAAGAAACAATGTCACCTGTTGCGAGATTTTTGTCATCAAACAAACGCCAGGTGGTAGTTTTGTTGCCTTGAAGTATTATTTGACTTAATTTTTCACGAAATTTGAGGGTTTTCATTATCAATTAGGATAAAATTAATTACTCACTTAATAACATTTGCGAAAATTTAGAACTTTTTAATATTATCTTAAGCCACTCGGTATATGCGGTCGGATTTAGTGAAACGTCATTCAATAAATTATCAATGGAAATCCACTTGAAGTCGCATACTTCCGCAGGATTGGGGGTTATATCAATTTTTTCTGTAACTAATCCGGAAAAAACATAGTCGAACTCATGTTCGATTAAATTATTTGTCAGTTGGTTGGTTTTGTACAAAAAATTAAAATTCATGGTCAATTCACAATCGAAACCCATTTCTTCAACTAGTCTTCGATGTACTGCATTTCCAATTTTTTCACCAACATGAGCATGGCTGCAACAGGTGTTGGTCCACAGTCCGCCGGAATGATATTTGTCGAACGCCCGGCGTTGGAGCAACAAATCATGATCATTATTAAAGACAAAGATAGAAAAAGCTTCATGCAATTTTCCTTCCACGTGCGCGGCAAGTTTTTCGATTGATCCGATTCTGACACCAGATTCATTGACTAGATTTATGTTTTCATCCATATAGTATATTTTATAATTTATAATTCTAAAATAATTGATGAAGATCTAGATACTTTTTCATTTTAATTCTTGTATTGGAATCCCTAGGTTAGTTCTAATCTCATTTGCTTTTTCTTGATTGATGCGATGCTGTTTGTTTTCCATAATTTCAAAAGTTAACTTTTGCTGAAGATTTTGGAATATTTTTTGATCAATGTCTTGATTAAACTTGTATTCAAAAGGTTGATTTGGATTTTCTTCCATATTTTTTTTGTACATAGTTTTGGCTTTACTAAGTACAAAAAATTCTTCCATAGCCAAATCTGTTATTTCCCTTTGCCCATTGAGATATTCTATCAAGATTTGATTTGCTTCCGTTTGGGCAGATGCGTAAATATTTTTTAGATCGGCTGATAGATTATTGTATCTTATGCTGAAATTATTTTCTTTTGCCGCTTCTCTTTTTTCCTCTTTGCTTTTTAATTCAGATAATAATGTTTTTCTGTTTTCTGTCGTCTGTTGATGGTCAACATCAGATTGAGAAGGTTTTGTCCATAACACTGCCACGACATCGCTGGGCAAATCGTTATATTGTGATGGGAGTTGTTTCGTGTCAGGCAAATTGTGAATATAAGATATTTTTTGGTTTTGTTCCGGTGTTTTCATATAGTTTTCGTTATCTTATAATAAATCAATTCTAGGCAAATAATTTTTATATTTTTATTATCTCATAAATTTTGGTTCAAATATGCAATAAGCGAGAAATTCCAAATTTCAAACGAATCACAAAGGATCACTATTTAATATCTAATATCCAAGTGATAAAAAAACCGGACTCACAACTTGTCATCCTCGAGCCGAAAGCCCTTGTAGGGCGCTTCGACATCGGGAATCCATGCGATTAACTTAAAAACTATCAAAATTTCAAATGAACGGTAATATTCTTTTTTTCATTTGATTGGCAATATCAATTGGATTTTGATGAGAATATATTTTGATGTTGCCCAAATTATTATATCTTTTGTATCTTTGCTGAAATTTTAACTTTTCTTTGTCGGCGTTGAGACCGAATCCTCTGGTGAGCTGCCTTGCGACAACGATTTGGGTGCTTTCGGTAATATCTGCGGAAGGAAGAAGTAAT
This sequence comes from Patescibacteria group bacterium, assembly GCA_036795335.1. Taxonomy (GTDB): domain Bacteria; phylum Patescibacteriota; class JAHJAL01; order JAHJAL01; family JAHJAL01; genus DAIREY01. The sequence goes on along the minus strand of DAIREY010000010.1, from coordinate 1,018 downwards.
ATTGAAATTCCTTTTTTCTGGATTGTTTGCTGGTGTTTTGCAGTTAATTCCGCCATCCCCTCATGCACCAAAAATCCGGAGGATAAGACGAATACCAAATTATCCGGTTCGTCGGACAAAATATCATAAAATAATTGGGAGTTCTCTAAGCAATATTTTTCATAACCTTTTTCATTTATATATGCACCGATATTGGCAATGCGCTGACAAAATTCATCATCCAAGTCGATAAACTGATAATCAAGCTTGCTGGCCAAAATTGGTCCGCAGGTTGATTTGCCCACTCCGCCCGGACCGATGATGAATATTTTCATGGGAAAAAATTATTGAATGTTAATTTTTGTTTTTGTTTTTTGGTTTGGGCAATGGCAACTCGTCTGCTGTTATTTTTATCAATTCGGTAATCCATGCTCGATCTTCAAATTTGTCCTCAATCAGAAAATAATTCTTGGCCCCCGGGTAAGGCGGAGCTTCGTTGATATCATCAATATATGCCCGACCGCTCTGGGTTGGTTTGACGAACAGCCGATTGTCACAAATTAGAGCAACTACTTTGCCATCGCAGTAAATCGCATATTCACCGAACATTTTGCGAAAAGTAATCTTTCCAGCGTCTTCAATTTGCTCAGCGACAAAATTTACAAATTCTTGGTCGGAGGACATAGTGCATAATTTACATATAATTTTATCTTTTCTTTAACTGATCCCTAATTTCCCTAAGAAGTAGAACTTCTTCGCTCGGTTTGGACAGTTTGTTTTCTTCCTTCTTTTTCAATTTGTTTAACTGCCTAATAACCAAAAAGATAGCAAATGAAATAATCAGAAAATCAATAACAGTATTAACAAATAAACCATAATTTAAAGTAACCGCCGGAGTGGTTTCGGTGGCAGCTTTGAGAGTAATGGCAAAGGTGGAAAAATCAATGCCGCCGAGCAGTAAACCAATTGGGGGCATGATTACGTCAGTCACAAACGAGGTGACAATTTTGCCAAAAGCCGCGCCAATAATAATGCCAAC
>DAIREY010000009.1:0-18793 GCA_036795335.1 Patescibacteria group bacterium | reverse complement strand
TAATGATAAGTTGTCGCTTTGGTCGGATGGAGAGTTATATGGAGAAGTGAAAGATATCCAACCCAAAATTGCACGAGATAAAAGGATTGATTTTAAAAAATTATCAGAATACAAAATCGGTGATTTGGTGGTGCATGCTGATCACGGTATTGCGGTTTTGAAAGATTTCGTGACCAAAGAAGTTTTGGGAATAAGCAAAGATTATTTGCTGTTATTGTATGATCGGGGTGATTTGTTGTATGTGCCAGTTGATCAATTGCATAAAATATCCAAATATATTGGTTCGAAGTTGGTGAAGCTGAGCAGACTGGGTGGCAAATTGTGGATGAAAAAGAAAAGGAAGGCAAAAAAACAAGTGGAGATTATTGCCAAAGAATTGTTGCGTTTATATGCAAAACGAAAGTTGGTATATCGAAAGCCGTATATTTTGGATAGTGATTTTTTGGAAAATATTAATAATTCGTTTGAATATGAGTTGACGGTGGATCAGAAAATTGCCATGGATGATATAAATACTGATTTGAGTCATTCTTTTCCGATGGACCGATTGTTGTGCGGTGATGTTGGTTTTGGAAAGACAGAGATTGCTTTGCGTGCGGCTGCGCGAGCGGTAAGCAATAAGAAACAGGTGGCTTTTTTGACCCCGACCACCATTTTATCCGAACAACATTGGGCGACATTTTTCAAGAGATTTACCGGCAAAAATGTTCGGGTGGAAGTTTTAAATCGGTTGCGTGATGAACAATATCAAAAAAATATTCTTTGTGATTTAAAAGATGGCAAAATGGATATTATTATTGGGACTCATCGTTTGTTGCAAAAGGATATGGTTTTTTGCGATTTAGGGTTGTTGATTATTGATGAAGAACAAAAATTTGGGGTGTCGGCCAAGGAAAGATTAAAGAAAATTAGAAATGAAATTGATATTCTGAGTTTGAGTGCCACGCCCATACCTAGAACATTGAATATGTCGATGGGTGGAGTGAGGGATTTGAGTATACTGGAGGTGGCGCCATGTGGACGTCAAACTATTAACACGGAGGTGTTGCCTTACTCATTAAACACAATCAAAGAAGCAATAACCAGAGAAGTGGCACGAGGGGGACAAATATTCGTTGTTCATAATCGTGTGCGAACAATTGGGCGGTATAAGGATGAATTGGAACAGTTGTTTGATGGCAAGATTAGGATCGGTATTGCTCATGGTCAAATGTTGGAAAAGGATTTGGCTAAAACGATGGCGGATTTTGCCGCGGGAAAATTGGATGTATTGTTGGCGACCACTATTGTGGAAAATGGATTGGATTTGCCAAACGTGAATACTTTGATTGTTGAGAATTCTTCCGGATTGGGCTTGTCACAATTGTATCAATTGCGTGGTCGAGTTGGTCGTTCTTCGCAAAAAGCTTATGCATATTTTTTGTATCGAAGTGAAAAATTAAAAGTGAAAGCCAAACAAAGATTGATGGCGTTAGCTGATGCCAAGGAGTTGGGCAGTGGTTTGAAATTGGCGGTGGCGGATATGGAAATCCGTGGTGTGGGAAATATTTTGGGAGTTGAACAGCATGGCAACGCTTATGCGATTGGCTTAGGGATGTTTTTGGATATGCTGGAGGAAATGGTGGCTCGTTTGAAAAATGAAAGGGAAACGATTGAATTCAGTGAAGAAGGTTTGATGATTGATTTGCCAGTAAATTGTTCTATCCCGGATTACTATATTGATGACAAGGAAAAGAGGTTGGTGTTGGAACAAAAATTGGCAGTGCAAAGTGCGATAAAGGATGTTGATCGAATGGCGGATTGGATGCAGCAAAATTATGGCGTGATGGATGAACGGGTGCAAAATTTAATAATTATGAATAAGATCAGAATATTGGCGCAAAAATTGAATATTGTCAGTATAGTAATGGTAAAAAAGAATGTAAGGTTAGCAGAAGTCAGATCTTTTTTGGAAATTGATTTTGGTCGAGAAGTAAATATTCGTGAAGTAAATTATCTGATGGATAGCAATCCAAAATGGGTTTTTGAAGAAAATAAAGCACGAATAGATGTCAATGATGTTGGAAAAAGCTGGTTTGAATGGCTGTATAAATTATTATTAAAAAATATTTAATAAAAACTTAATCATACATAATAGACAATAGTATGTGAAAATATTATTGTCTATTTTTTATGTCGGAAAGAGATTACATACTATTGTTTAGTTTGTTTGATGGTTTTGGTTTTAATAAATTGATGAAAATCAAAAATTATTTTGGCAGCTTAGCGGTAGCATATCGTTCGGCAAATATAGCAGATTGGCAGCAGGCGGGTATCGGTAGCAAAGATGTAATAAAATGGTTTGATTTTAAAAAAACCGTCCGGTTGAATGAATATTTAAAGAAACTGAATAATTTTCATATCGGCTATATTTGCTATGGTGATGACGAATATCCAAAATATTTGGCAGAGATACATTGTCCACCGATTGTATTATATTACATCGGTAACACAAATTTATTGAAACGCCAATTAATTGCGGTGGTGGGTACACGACGATTGACTACTTATGGTAAGAAGGTGGCTAATGAATTAGTAAAAGGGCTAGTGGATTATAATTTTGTGGTGGTGAGCGGATTGGCTTTGGGGATCGATGGCATAGCACATGCGGCTTGTTTGGCGCAAGGCGGTGATACGATCGCAGTACATGCAAGTGGTTTGGACAAAATATATCCGATGGCTAATCAGAGGTTGAGTCGAGATATTGTGGAAAATAATGGATTGTTGCTTTCGGAGAATAAAATTGGAGGAACTATATCTAAGTGGCAGTTTCCGGCGAGGAACAGAATTATTAGTGGTTTGTCGGTCGGTGTATTGGTGGTTGAGGCGCCGGTAAAAAGTGGAGCATTGATTACAGCAAATTATGCTTTGGAACAAAATAGATTGGTAATGGCCATTCCATCCGATATTTTTAGTTTGGCCGGACAAGGCACAAACCAGTTGATTGCTAATGGGGCGTGTATGGTAACCAAAATTGATGATGTGCTGAATGAATTGGGCGTGCAAAAAAAAATTGAAGTGGAAAAAAATAAAATTGATCTTGATAATGATCTGCAAGAAAAATTAATATCGTTGTTGTCTAACGGTTCTAAAATGTTTGATGAAATGGTGGTCGAATTGAGTCTGCCAGCCAATCAGATTGCCGCTGAATTGAATATTTTGATTATCAAAGGTTATGTTGGTGAAGAAGGAGGTGGGCGTTGGTATTGCAGAGTCTAATAGTCATTTTTTTGTTTGGCAAAAATTTTTTTTGGAAAATTTAAGAACGGTTGCATTCTGGATGTTTTAGGTTATTATATAAAGAGTTAGTACAAAAAAATTAAACAATTTTATGAAAAATTTAGTGATAGTGGAGTCTCCGGCAAAGGCGAAAACAATCGAGAAAATATTGGGTAAAAATTACAAAGTCGTGGCATCCTTCGGACATGTGCGTGATTTACCGAAAAGCAATTTAGGTGTGGATGTGGAACATGATTTTGAACCAAAATACATCATTCCGACGAAAGCCAAAAAGACAATCAAAATGTTGAAAGAACAATTCAAGAAGAGCGATAGTATTTTTCTGGCAACTGATTTGGATCGCGAAGGAGAAGCAATTGCTTGGCATATTGTGGAAGCGATTAAACCGAGTAAGAAACAAGTTGTCAAGAGAGTGGTTTTTCCATCTATTACCAAACTGGCTGTCGAGAAAGGGATGCAAGAGGCGAGAGAAATAAATTTGGATTTGGTAGATGCGCAGCAAGCTAGAAGAGTTTTGGACAGATTGGTGGGTTATAAATTGAGCCCTTTGTTGTGGCGGAAGATATTCAAAGGCTTGTCGGCTGGTCGAGTTCAGTCGGTGGCGTTGCGGTTGGTGGTGGAAAGAGAAAGAGAAATTCAAGCTTTTAAACCGGAAGAGTATTGGACAGTAGAAGCGGATTTTTTGAAAGATGGTGCGAAGGATGTTTTTCGATCAAAACTCTTGCAAGTGAACGACGCGGATTTTTTGCCAATCAATGAACAAGAGGCAAAAGAGAAAGAAAAATTGATGCAGGGAGCGACGTATTTGGTGGATAAATTGGAAGCAAAGGATAAAAAGCGTAATCCATATGCGCCGTTTATTACCAGTACTTTGCAACAGGAAGCATATCGCCGGTTGCGCTTTTCGGCCAAGAAAACTATGATGTTAGCTCAAAAGTTGTATGAGGGAGTAGAAATATCCGGAGAACAAGTAGGGCTGATAACATACATGAGAACTGATTCATACAATATTTCGCCGGAAGGGATTAAAGAGATTAGAAAGGTGATTACGAAAATTTGTGGTCAAGTATATTTACCGGATAAGCCGATTTTGATCAAAAAAAAGAGTAAGATGGCTCAAGAAGCGCATGAAGCAATTCGAGCAACTTATCCGGGCAGATTGCCAAAAGATGTTAAACAATTTTTGGATAACGATTTATATCGGCTGTACGAATTGATTTGGAAGAGAACGATTGCGTCGCAAATGGTGGCGGCAGTATTTGATTTGACTGTTTTGGATATTGTAGGAAAGAATAAAAATGATAAATTTTTGTTTCGTAGCAATGGGGTGGTGATGAAATTTGACGGTTTTTTAAAGATATGGGATTATGCCGGAGCGGTTGGCGAAGATGTGGTGCTGCCGGTATTGACGGAAGGTGACAAGTTGAATTTGAACGATTTGTTTATTGAACAACATTTTACCAAGCCGCCGGCCAGATATAGCGAAGCGACTTTGGTAAAAGAGTTGGAAAAAAACGGAGTTGGTCGACCTTCGACTTATGCTTCGATTATGAGTACTATCCAATCACGTGGTTATGTGCAAAAAGAAGAAGGAAGATTTGTACCACAAGAGGTAGGTTTTTTGGTAAATGATTTTTTGGTGGAAAATTTTCAAAAAATTGTTGATGCCAAGTTTACCGCCAAGATGGAAGAGGATTTGGACAAAATAGCTTTAGGAAAAAATAAATGGGTGCCAGTGATTCGGGATTTTTATCTTCCTTTTGAGAAAGAAATTGAAGAAAAAGATAAAACAATAAGTAAAAAAGCGGTATTGGAACAACCAGAAGTAGAGGAATTGTGTCCAAAGTGTGGTAAAAAATTGTTATTGAAAATGAGCCGCTTTGGGAAATTTTTTGCTTGTAGCGGTTTTCCGGATTGCAAATATACCAAACCGGCCGGAACGTCCAAAGAAGAGGAAGAGATGGTAAATAAAGCTGAACCATGTGAAAAATGTGGTAGCGCAATGGTCTTGAAAAAAGGACGTTTTGGCAGTTTTTTGGCTTGTTCGAAATATCCGGAGTGCAAAAATATTCGTTCTTTGGGCAATGAACAAGCGGTGGATTGTCCAAAATGCAAAGATGGAAAATTGCAAAAGAGGAGAAGCAAAAGAGGAAGAATTTTTTGGGGCTGCAATAATTATCCAAAATGCGATATGGCGGTGTGGAATGAGCCAACTGATCAAAAATGTGAAAAATGCGGTTTTGTGCTGACAAAAAATAAAGCCGGGAACTTGGTGTGTGAAAAGTGTCAGAAAAAAGATAAGAAGAAAGAGTAATTTTTTAGATCGGAAATTGTTGACGGAAAGCTAACTGCCTAGCTTTCCGTTTGCTGTATTTTGATAAAAATATTATATAATTGATCTATGAAAAAGATTTGGAAATATATTTTGATTGTATTAATGATGCTCTTAAACTGGCAGTCGGTTTTGGCTCAAGAAAACAAGACTGTTGTGAACTATTGGTATGCCCGAGTGTTGAATGTGCAAGACACCGAGAATGAGATTAATGGTGAGAAACAGTCGATGCAAAAAGTGGAGATCGAAATGTTGGATGGAGAGAAAAAAGGTGAGAAACTTCAATTCGATAACAATCCAAGTGCTTATGAAGACAACGATCGATATTTACGAGCAGGTGATAAAATCGTGATTTCATATCAGGTAGTGGGGGATGAAGCCAAGATTGCTTTTAGTGATTTTGTGCGGACGGGACAGATTGGTTTTTTAATATTTATCTTCGTGGTGCTTTTGTTAGTAATTAGTGGATTCAAAGGGATACGTTCGATTATTAGTTTTGGTTGGGTGTTGTTGAATATTATTTATTTTATTCGAGGAGTATTGGCGGGAAATAATGTTTATTTGTTGGTTTTGGTGATGGCAATATCGATTGTGGTTGGTTCATCGATCATATTAGTTGGCTGGGATCGTAAAATGTGGTTGGTGGTGTTGTCGAGTTTGTTCGGTTTGTTAATATCGACAATCTTGGTGTTGGGAGTAGGCCATTGGGCGCATTTTTCGGAAATCGGTTTGGAAGATGCCAATTTATTTCATTTGTCCGGTGCTTTAAAAGATCTGGATTATGTTCGTATTATTTATGCCGGAATGATTATCGGGGCTTTGGGATCAATGATGGACATTACTATTTCAATTGTGGCCGGAGTGGAAGAGACAATCAACATGATTAAAGAGAAAAAAGTGCGACGATTTGAAAAAAACGAATTGTTTGAATCCGGACTGAATATTGGTCGGGAGATTATGGTAGTGAATGCCAATACTTTGATATTGGCTTATGCCGGTTCATCGATTACCATTTGGTTGATTGCTATTTCGCAAGGATATAGCGGCGGTTTGTTGTGGAATTTTAATATGATATTTGTTGAAGTGTTGCGAATTTTGGCCGGAACAATCGGTATATTTGCTACAATTCCAATTGCCGCTTGGTTGTCATCCAGGATGATGATTTTTGAAAGGTCATATTCATTTGAAAGTGAAGAGCAATGATTTGTGTTACTAATTAATTTTTAAATATGAATGATCAAAAAATAAACAAATTGCGATTTGGAACTGGCGGTGTACCATTGTCAGCTAAGTCTCGGGAGTCGATTGATGGATTGGTGCGGTTGCATGAGTTGGGATTGGAACACATGGAATTGGAATTTGTGCATGGTGTGAGAATGTCGGAAGAGAAAGCAGAATTGATTGGGAGAAAAGCCAAAGAGTTGGGAATTACTTTGACGGTACATGCACCATATTATATAAATTTAAATTCACCCGAGCCGGACAAGAGGCGAGCATCGATTGGTAGAATTGTGGATAGCTGTCGAGTGGGTCGTTTGGCCGGAGCCAAATCAGTGTGTTTTCATGCTGCTTTTAATTTGAATCAACAGGCTGAGCAAGTATTTGATCGGGTATTAACGGAGATGATGCAGATTGAGGAAATTTTGTCGCAAGAAGATATAAACGAGATTCGGTTGGCGCCGGAAGTGACAGGAAAGCCAACTCAGTTTGGTGATGTAGACGAACTGTTGGCGTTGGCCAAGGAATTAAAACAAACCAAAATATGCATTGATTTTGCTCACTATTTTGCCAGAAGTGCCGGTGTATATAATAGTTATGAAGAATTTTTGGAGTTAATTCGCAAAGTGCAAAAGGAGTTAGGCGAAGAATCGTTGGAAGAGCTGCATATTCATTATTCAGGTATTGAATATAGCGGTAAGGGTGAAAGAAATCATTTGGAACTGTTGGAGTCAGAATTTAATTGGAAGAAAATGTTGAAAGCTTTAAAATATATGAATGTGGGTGGGTATATGGTGTGCGAAAGTCCCAATCTGGAAAAGGATGCTTTGCTGGCCCAAGAGTATTATCAACAATTAAAATAATATCAAAATATGTATCGATCTGTGGGAAAAAAGTGGTGGGTGGTGATGATATGTTGTGGTTGGTTGACTGGGTGTGTGAATAATAACATAGTCAAATTGGCGGACGAGAGAGAATGTGAGAGAACCATTTATTTGCAAGATAATGCAAATGCGCAAAACAAATTTTGTGTGAAGGTGGCGGATAATGATACAAAAAGGGCGACCGGTTTGATGGGTGTTAAAGAAATGTCAGACGATGAGGGTATGTTATTTTTGTTTGACAATAGCGATTTTCTGTCATTTTGGATGAAAAATACTTTAATCCCCTTGGATATTTTGTATTTTGACGAACAGGGAGTGTTGGTGGATTACAAAAATGATTTTCAACCCTGTCAAGATGGTCTACCATGTGTCGGTTATGTTAGCAAAAAAACGGCGAAGTATGTTTTGGAAATTAATAGTGATGTTTACGATGAAGATTAGTGGCAAAAGCAAGTTGGTTATTTAAGAGTGTTAAATTATTAAAATAAAAGAGCCGATGGTTTGGCTCTTTCTGATATAGCTTACAGTTTACATTTTGTTTTTGGGTGTTGTGTTTGATTCATCGTCGGCCAAACATACGAAGAAATAGAAAATGAATAACATGAATAAATTGGTGATAATTATGATAGGTGGTCGGTTTTGGTGTATATAAAAGTTTAAGCCGATGAAGCAACCAATACCAAATGACAACACACTTTTTTTGGCTAATTGATTAACTTTTTTAAAGATCAAATTTTTCATCTCCTTTTTGACAGATGGTAATTATATTGTGCTTTGACATATAATTTTTAATTAAATGGAAACCGGTGGCAATTAGCAAATCTTTCAATTCGTTCATGGAATAGGCGTGATAGTATCTGCTGACAATGGTTTTTCCGGTTTGATCTTTCCATGGAATAAGCGTGTCGTTGGTATCAAGTTGAGGATCAAGAGTGTGATTGGTATTATGATATAGCATATATTTATCTTGATAAAGATCCCAGTTGGTCATAATAAGGAAACCGTTGGGTTTGAGAACGCGATACATTTCCCGACAGGCTTGTTTGCGAAGTAATGAAGAAGGAATGTGGTGCAAAACGGCAATGCTAAAGATAAGATCAAAGTGTTGGTAATCGCTGGGAATGTCAAGAATGGAACCAGTTTGAAAAATAACTGATAAATGTTTTGTTGATGAGGAATATTGATGACGAGCAAGTTCTATCAAAGCGAGCGAAGTGTCAATGCCATGATAATATATGTCGGTTGGCAGTGATTTGACTAGTCGGCCATTGCCACAGCCAATATCCAATATCTGTTGTTTCGGTTTGACATATTGTGCGACAATTTTGTTAATTTCGCCCCAGTTGTGAAATCGAGTGGTGGAGAAATGCGGCGCAATTTGGTCGTAGTCAGTAATGTTTTTTTGCAAAATTTGAGCAGCATATTTTGGATCCATAGAACAATGAAAGCTAAAACAATAATTACGTATTTAAATATAGCATAAAAAATGGTTGATAATCATCAAAATTTAATAGTAAAAAAAGCACAGGAAGAATGTGTGGGAGTTGTTTTGATGGAAAAGATTGATAATGAAGAAAAAATGATGAAGGTGGTGAGAAGAGTTTGTCGAAAATACAAAGTGAGTTGTCTAGATTTGAAGAAGGTAAACTTGTTGGAAACATATAAAGATTTGGTTGCAAGAAAAAAAGTGGCACCTGATTTGTCATTTGAAAATATGATGATAAAAAGAAGAATCCGAACGGAGTCCGGTGTGAGCGTGTTGTCGGTGATGACCAAACCATTGGGTTGTCCCGGTCAGTGCGTGTATTGTCCCAACCAACCGTTGATGCCGAAAAGTTATTTGGACAATCAACCGGCGGCCATGCGAGGCGTGATGAATGATTTTGATCCGTATGATCAGGTTTATTCGCGTTTGGAGATGCTAAAAAGGATGGGGCATGATGTAACCAAAAATGAAGTGATAGTGCTGGGTGGTACGTTTTCCGCTCATCCCCGAGGGTATCAAGAATTATTTATCAAGAGAGTGTTTGATGCGGTCAATTCGTTTGGTAATAAGGAGCCACAAATTGCCGATAATTTAGCTCAAGCCAAAACGATAAATGAAAAATCGGTTTGTCGATTGATTGGATTGACAGTGGAAACCAGGCCGGATTTTATTAGTGTTGATGAAATTGCTTGGCTTCGATATTTGGGTGTGACCAGAGTGGAGCTGGGGGTACAAAGTGTGTTCGATGATGTTTTGCAATTGGTGAAAAGAGGTCATTTGGTGGATGAGACCAAGAGAGCGACCGGTTTGTTGCGACAGGCAGGATTCAAAATTGTTTATCATATTATGCCCGGTTTGCCGGGAGCGAATCAAAAAAAAGATGAAGAAATGTTTCAAATATTATTTGCCGACGGTGGACTAATGCCTGATCATTTGAAAATATATCCGACGGTAGTGTTGGAAAATTGCGAGATGTATCGATGGTGGCAAAATGGTCAATACGAGCCATATAGCGAACATGAAGTCGAAGAATTGTTGATGAAAATAAAGAAAAATATTCCACCGTGGGTACGGATAGTACGGTTGATGCGTGATATTCCGGAGAGTTCAATTGTGGCTGGAGTCAAGAGCTCAAACTTGCGACAGAAATTGGCCGAAAAAAAAGTTATTTGTCATTGCATTCGATGTCGAGAGCCAAAAGGAAAAATGATTGATGAGGCGGTGATGATGCAAATCGAGTATGATACGGATTGGGGGAAGGAGTATTTTTTGTCATTTGAGAGCAAGGACAAAAAAAATATTTTGGCTTTGCTGAGATTGTTTTTACCGATAGTGGAAAGTGAGGTATGGAATGAGTTGCCGTGCATCAAACAAGCAGCAATAATTCGTGAGGTACATACTTATGGACAAGTGATGGGGGTGGATAAACAAGGTAACAAGATACAACATCGAGGTTTGGGTAAGAAGTTGATGGAACAAGCGGAAAAGGTAGCGCAAGAAAATGGATTTAAAAAAATGGCGGTGATATCGGGAGTAGGGGTCAGAGAATATTATCGTAAATTGGGTTATCGATTGGAAGGTGAATATATGGTAAAAGATTTGTTATAATTGAAAATAGAAAATTAGTTATAATTAAAAAATAGAGCAAGTTTAATTTTTTAAATAATTTTATGGATAATCAAAAAGAAAATACAAAAGAAAGCATGTCCGATGATGGTATTCGAGATGAGTTGGCACGGAAATTCAAAGAAGGTTATCAAACCAAGGGAGACGTTCGACCGGCATTGAATCGTGGAGAAAATTTGGAAGACGATGAAGATGTAAAAGATTTTTTGGAACAGAAAAATGGTAGAGAAGAAGAAGCGTCAAGCGAAGATTTTTTTCAACCGGTGCAGCCGGGTAGCAAAATTTCATATACTTGGACAATCATTTTGGTGATTTTGATATTGATTAGCTTGACTACAGTGGTGGTGTTGGTAATTAAAAACGGTACGGCCAATCAAAGTGAAGTATCCGAATACGAAAAGATCAGTGTTTTTAACAAACAAAAGGCAAAGTATGATCAAAGTTTTGTTAATGCGACCAACAAGTTGATTGAAGCAGAAAATTCTTTTAATAACAATGATTTTGCCGCGGCCGACAAAACAGCGCAGGAAGCGGAAGATTTGTATAGTGAAAGCTTGGATGATTTGGATAATTTGCAGATATTACAAATGGGTGATTCGTATAATTTTTTGAGTGATTATTATGATGACTTGGATGAGGCTAGCAGTTTGGGGGGGGATATGGCTTCCGATTTGGCCTATGCGGCCAGATCAGCCGACCGGAGCGAAGTGAGTGAAGCGGCTAAATCTTTGTCTAAATATCAATCGGCGGCAGGTGATTTCGATGATTTGCTGAAAGATATTGAAAAAATAAAAAAATCCAATAGCGATTTTTTCTAAGTAGTATTTATTTAGCTAAAGAAGAAGGAAAAAAGTATCATGCAAAGAAAGAAAGTGATCGTTTTCTCAGATGGTGGTGCGCGTAATAATCCCGGACCGGGAGCGGGTGGCGCGGTGGTTTTTTTTGAAGAAAGTCAGCGCTTGGTGGCGGAAGGGAATTATTATGGTAAGCTGACCAATAATCAGGCGGAATATCGGGCCTTGTTGGATGCTTTAAATATTGTTTTACATTATTACCAAGATGAAGATGCCGGTGACATCGAAGTGGAAATATATTTGGATAGTGAATTGATGGTCAAACAATTGAAAGGCGAGTATCGAGTGCGCAATGAAGGGTTGGCGGAATATTATCTGAAATTACAAAAAATATTATCACAATTTGGCAGTGCATCAATCAGTCATGTGATGAGAGCCAATAATAAATTGGCTGATAGCTTAGTCAATGCTGTATTGGACCGGTGGGAGAACAAATAATTAATGAATAAATTTGCCGAAAATTATCAGCGATTAAATGCTGAGCAAAAGAAAGCGGTGGATAAAATATATGGACCGGTGTTGGTTTTGGCCGGTCCGGGGACCGGCAAAACGCAAGTCATTGCTCTGCGGATTGCCAATATTTTGCAGAAGACGGATGTGAATCCGTTTAATATTTTGTGTTTGACGTTTACCAATGCCGGGGTCAAGGCGATGCGCGACCGGTTGGTGAAGATTATGGGGGTTGATGGTTACAAAGTGGTAATCCATACTTTTCATTCTTTTTGCGGAGAGGTGATGGCGATGTATCCGGAAAGGTTTTTGTTTGCCAAACGGACGACGCAGATTTCCGATTTACAGAAAATAAATATTGGTCAGGAAATTATTGATAATCTGGAAAATATAAAATACACGCGCCCTTTGAAATCGCCATACTTTTTTTTACCGGATATGATGAAAAACGTTTCAGCTTTAAAAAGAGAAGGATTATCACCGGATGATTTTGCGACGTTGGTCAAAAAAGTTTATGAAGAATTTTTGACTCATGACGAATATTATCATGCCAAAGGCAAGCACGTGGGAAAAATGATCGGTAAGTATGTGAATAAGCAGAAAAAAATTGAGAAAAATCAGGAATTGGCGCTATTTTATAAAGCATATCAAGAACGTTTGCGGGAAAATGGTTGGTTTGATTTTGATGATATGATTTTGTCGGTGTTGGCGGAATTCAAACGAGATCGAAGTTTTTTGGCGGACTTTCAAGAAAGATATATGTTTGTGTTGGTGGATGAGTATCAAGATACGAATGGAGCACAAAATAAGCTATTGGAATTTTTGGCTTGGGAAAATGATCAGCCAAATGTATTTGCGGTGGGCGACAACGATCAGTCAATTTATCGTTTTCAGGGTGCCAGTTTGTCGAATATGTTATTTTTTCGCGATATTTTTCCCGGAGCAGAGATAGTGGTTTTGAAAAATTGTTATCGGTGTAGCGAGATGATTATGAATGGCGCACGGGAAATGATGCAAAATGCACAGGAAAAGATTGAAAATTATTTGCAAGTCAAAAAGGACTACATAGCGCAAAATAAAAGTGAAAAAAAAATAATGTTGGCGGAATTTGAAAATGATCAAGTGGAATTATTTTTTTTGGCGGAAGAAATCAAGCGATTAATTGTGGATCAAAAAGTTTTGCCGGAGAATATTGCCGTTTTTTTTCGAAACAATTTTGATATGTATGAGGTGGCGGATGTATTGAAGAGATATGGAATAGATTGTCGTTTGGCGGCGGGAGAAGATGTGCTGGCTAGCCTGGATGTCAAAAAAGTGGTTAAAATTTTGGGATTGTTGGACGGAATCAAAGACAATGCTTTGTTGTTTGAAATTATGCAGTTTGATTTTTGGGAGTTGGACGCGGTAGATGTGATGAGTTTGTTTTATGAAAATCGACGAGAAAAATTTATCTGGCTGTGGTTGCAAAAAAATTATGCGGAAAATCATTGGCGGCAGCCGATGTCAATGGCGAATTTTGTGCAAGTGATACAGGAGATGATGAATGATCGGGAGAACTCCACTTTTGTACAAATGATTGAAAAAGTGATAAAGAATTCCGGTTTGCTAGCCAAGGTAGCCAAGTCGTCCGATAAGTTTGAAAGATTAATGAATATCAAAACATTTTTTGACTTTGTAAAAGAGTCAAGTCATCGAGATACAAACTATGATTGGCGACAATTAACTGTCGATATGCGTGAAATGACTGAGAATGGAATAAAAATTGTGCGAAACGAATTGGAATTTGATGGTCAAGCTGTGAATTTGATGACGGCGCATGGTAGTAAGGGTTTGGAATTTGATTACGTTTTTGTTTATAAGTGTATTGACAAATATTGGAGTAATGCGCGTGATAATAGTAAATTGTCGGTGATCGAAGAGGTGATTGCCAATGAAGATGTGGAAGACAAATTGGAAGAAGAAAGACGGTTGTTTTATGTGGCCATGACTCGGGCCAAAAGTGGTTTGTATTTGGGTTGGTCCAAAAGTTATGGAGCGGGTGAAGCAAAAAAAGAAACTAGCAAGGCGATGTTTGTTGAGGAAATAGGTGACAGATGGACGGAAACAATTGATACTGCTAAATATCATCAGCAGACGGAAAAATGGTTGGACAATTATTTTGGTATTGTGGCCAACAAAGAAGAATTGCCGCTGGTCAGTCGAGAGTATGTAGCCAAGATTTTGGCTGATTATACGTTGAGTCCGACTGGTTTGAATAAATACTTGAAATGCCCACGTCAGTTTTTTTATGAAGATATATTACGGGTGCCAAAAGCCAAAAGTGCAATATTGTCTTTTGGAACGGCGGTGCATAGTGCTTTGGAAAATTTTTATATCGATTTGAAAAAGTCGGGCGAGGTGCCAGCCAAAGAAACTTTGTGTCAATATTATGAAAAGGCTTTGACAAAAGAAGTCATGACAGACAACGAGCGACGTAAATACGAACAACAAGGGAAGGAATATCTAATTGATTATTATGATTTTTATCATGATAGTTTTCGCCAACCGATTTTCAATGAATTTAGTTTTTCGAGAGGCAATTTGATGTTGGACCAAAAGGCGCGATTGACAGGCAAGGTGGATCGCGTGGAGTTGTTGGAAGATAGTGATAGCCGCGTGCGGGTAGTGGATTACAAAACCACCAAACCAAAGAGTGTCAATCAAATCAAAGGTCAAACCAAGGGAGGTGATGGCAATTATTATCGGCAATTGGTTTTTTATAAACTACTGGGAGAGTTAGCCGGATATTTTCCGTATGAGATTGTGGAGACGGAATTGGACTTTGTGATACCCAATGACAAAGGAGTATTTAAAAAAGAGAGATTTGCAATTACTAGTCAGGAAGTGAATGAATTGCAAGAATTGATTTTGCGAGTTTGGGATGATATTCAAAATCAGCGGTTTGGTTGTAGTCAAGACGTAAGTAATTGCAAAAATCATAATAGAAAGTGTGAGTTTTGGGATTTGTGCCATGGTGACGATTAGTTTTTGATTTGATAAGAATAGCATAAAGAAAAAAACAGTCTGGTTTGCGCATTAAGACTGTTTTTTAAAAATTAATTTGTGACTTGCTGCTCTAGTACATAGTCGATTTTATTTTGATTGTCAGCTTGGCTATAGAAGACAAGCAAATAAATGATCGGCTCGACGGTCGTTTCTTTTTTTATTTCTTTACAAAGGATTTTATATTTTTTGTCATTTTTCATTGAAGTAATTTTTATTATGGCATTTTCTCTGGAGGTGCTAACTTGATTTGGAAAATCAACATAGATAATCTTCCGAAATCTTGTCAGGTGCGTGGTCGGTTTGATGATAACTTGTTGACCTTGTTTTGACTGATGGTGACAATGGCGATAGGTATTTACAATATGTTTACATATCGTCTGATACAAACCAAGGTCTTCAAGTATTTGTTTGTTTTGAAAAAAGATGCCGCAAATTTGCACTTTACGTTCATTTTTCTCAAAACGGTATTTGTGTAATCCTAAGAAGAAAAACACAAATAGAAAAAATATTAAAGGGATGCCGATACTTTCCGGCATTTGATCATCTCCTTTTTTTAAATTATTTTTTAATTTTCAAATAATACACGTTTTTGATTATATGAAGCCGGGTGGTTTTTGACAAGGGGAAAATTGTGATAGCGAGAAAAACTTGCATTGGCGCTTCGTTTTGTGTAGTATTTATTTCTTAAAGAAAGTTTGTGAGCTACTGATGATGTGGAAAAAAATGATCGTCAAAATAACAAGCGAATTTTTTCCCCGAAAAAAATATTGACGGATGAAAAATTGCATGGTATGGTTTGAGGGAAATTATTTAAAAAAATTATATATTTTTATAAACAACATAAATGGAAGCAGTTAAAGATAATTTAAAATCAGATGAGCGTATTTCATTGGAAGATTTGGATTGGATGTCGACGGAGGCGTTGGAAGAATTAAAACAGCTCAATAAGGCAATTGAAAAAAAGCAAAATAATAGAATTGAAGATCCGGTGGTGGTTGATGAATATTTCAGGCGAGACAAAAGAATCGATCAAGTCAGAACCAAAATTTATGATTGGAACGAGGTTGATCATCAAAAAAATAATGACCAGAGAAATAGTGATTTGACTATTTTTAATACCTTATCAAAAAATTTATCGGCGGCGGAGCGAAGAGAAGTTGGTCAAATGACCGGTGAAATGACGGGGTGGATGAAAAATGATCTAAAAGATCGAGCATTGAATCAGGAGTTTAATCGTCGCAATTTGGAAAATGGTATGGCTGGTATGCTGCGGCAGTCAAAAGCCACGGCGTGGCTGGGAACAATGATCGGCGGCTTTGGGGCCAAGATTTCGCGAATGGCCTATAAAGCCGGCAGTTTTGCCAATTTACCGAAAAGTTGGTATTTGACTACGCATGAACAAGAGATCGCCAGGCAAATACAGTCGAGTGATTTGAGGGCAGAAAATTTACGCATGATACGTGCGGAAGCAATGGTTAAAGTGGCAGAAAAATCAGATAACTTTGATCAAGAGCAAAAGAATTTATTGAAAGAAGCGTACTATCAATTGCGGCTTGAGGATGAAAGTGAAAGAAAATATGTCGAGAAAACCAAGAATATCTCGAGTGCGATTGATGAAATCAAGTCACCATGGCAAAATATAATTTCCAATACAAAATTGCGTCAGGTTCTGCGCAGTATGAAAGAGATGCGCGCTAACGTGGCTGCTTCTGTGGCAGCATTGGGTGCCAAATTAACTTTGGGACTTGTGTCACCGGTTGTTGGCTGGTTTGCTGGTGGTGCGGCCGCCGGAGCAGTCAGAGAAGCAATTGTCAAAACGGCTTATCGAATGGAAGGTTGGAGTGAAGAAGCGGTGGCATTGCTTGGCACAAAGAATGCTAAAGAAATTAGAAATAAAATGAGCACGGAAGGGGTGATGAAACAATTTTATAATGAATTAGAAAAAGCAGATGTAGCGGATATGTATATAACACGTGAACTTTTGCGGACAGTTGAAAGCAAAAAAAGTTTGGTGGGCAATAGTTTGGATTACAAATTTATAGCCATGATGATTCAATCGTTGGATAAAAAAATCGCCAAATCCGGTATGACCAATAATATTGAGTGCGATGAGGAAATTAACAATGCTTATAAAAATAGATTGGGTGAGCACAAAGGAAGAACGGCGATGAGCGGATTGATTGGTGGAATTGCCGGTACGGTCATGGGCGAGATTTCCAGTGTGTGGCATGGTCATTCAGTTATTCCGGCCAGCCAGGCCAGCGAAGGAAGTTTGTCAGCGGGAGTACAGGTCGGTGATCATAGCAATCACAGTTTGAGTGATGTGTATGATCAAAACGGTCATATTCGTTTGGATGAACATGGTGATGGATATAGTCTGAAAGACTATTGTCATGAAAAAGGAATTTTGTACACTGAGGATGTCAAAAATGTGGTCAAACATGATCCGGAACATTTTACCAATGCCAAAAATTTGCATGATTTGTTGAATAATACCGGTGAAGGCAAAGTGGCCTTCAACGAAAAATATTTACAGGAAATAGTGGGTAATCAAAAGAACGTGATTGATCATAAGACGAGTAGTTTTTATCAGCCATATTCCAGCGAATTTGATCATCAGGTGACCGGTATGGGCGATAAGACACATAGTCACGTGACGGCTGATTCGACAGCTTACAAAAAAATGGATATGACTGTCGAGTCAGGTGCCCCGAATAAAGGTTACGCGATTATCGTGGACAAAAGTGGTCATGAGCATATCGCGACTGACATAGACAATTTGGGTGATATTGTCGATAACAAAGGTCATGTTTTGCAACAATATCATTCTTATGAATTCAAAGAATTATATAATGCCAATAATTCATGTGACAATCTGTATAATGCAGTGGTCTATTATCATAATGAAGAAAAAGCGAATGAATTTTTGCAAAAATTGGGGATTGATCCTGCCATGGAAGTGCGAGGGACCGATGGTCAGACTTTTTCCGGCTGGTTGATGGAACATGGCCAAGAATTCAAAGATAGCAATAACAATAATTTTTTGTGGAAATGGATTGTTTATCGTGATCCGGCCGGTGCCAAGCAAGTGGTGGAAGCGATTTCGGACAAGAATTCCGATTATCCAATGATCAAGGAATTGTACCATCGATATTATGGTGTACCAAAAGAAAGTGATTTTTGGCAAAACGATATGCCAATCGATAAATTGCATGGCATGCATAACTCAAGCAACTTTTTAAAAAATGGTATTGGCAATAACGAACAAAACGTGCCGACAATTGAGATGACCAATACCGGTGAAATTGCACCGAATGCCAATGTGAATATTGACAATAATGTCAATCATGGTTATAATCCAAGCAAAAATGTACACAACACGGTTAGGCCCGGATACATGACAGACAATTTGGAAAAATATTTATCAAATAAAGATAATTCTTCCAAACAATTTTTGGTGGCTGACAAACCGGAAGTGCAATATGATGCCAGGAAGTTTTGGCATAAGGAAGGTGGATATGAGAAGTGGATGGGGGAGGAGAAGAAACAAGTGGTAACATCCAATCAACCAAATGTAATTGAAGAAAATAAGCCGGTGGTAGTGGATAATGCAAGTACA
>DAIREY010000008.1:0-19124 GCA_036795335.1 Patescibacteria group bacterium | reverse complement strand
ATTTTACCCAATTCTTCAAGTACATAGAAGACAAAATGAGGCGCTTTGATATCTTCTTGGCGACGTTTGAATTGAATTTGTTCAGATAAAGCCTGATCCCTTTGCTCTTCATCGATGAATTTGAGATTGTACATTTCGTTGATAACCCAGTGATGTCGGGTGGACAATTCATCGGTGTGATTACCATAGGGAGAATAATAACTGGGGGCTTGAATAATGGCGGCTAGGACGGCGGCTTCAGCAACAGTCAAATCTTGGACGTTTTTATCAAAATAGGTTTCAGAAGCGGCTTGTACGCCATAAGCAGTGCTACCGAATGGGATTTCATTTAAATAAATTTGTAATATTTCGTCCTTGGAATAGATTTTTTCCAGCTCGATCGACAAAATTAATTCTTTGATTTTGCGAGTATAGGTTTTTTCACTGGTTAGGATAGTGTTTTTGACAACTTGTTGGGTGATAGTACTGGCGCCTTGTCCGTAGAGATCACGGTTGAGCAAGTTGTCGATAGTGGAGCCAATAATTCTTTTGATATCAAAACCGCCGTGGGAATAAAAGTCGTGATCTTCGGTGGCAATAACTGCATTTTTCAGGTATTCCGGCATGTCATCGATGGACACCCAAGTGCGTTGGATGTCGCCGTGTACATCGTATAATAGTTTTTCATTACGGTCGTAAATTTTGGTGGTTTGGGCCACGTTGCGTTCGGTTAGTTTGTGTGGGTCGGGCAACTCTTTGGAGGTGCTGAAAAATATTATCGAAACAGCCAAAACGGCTAGTGAAAAAAGAAAGAATATTATTTGACCAATCCATTTTAGGATGACCATGGTTTTCTTTTTGTTAAAAAATTTAGACATGAAATTTTTGATAAAAATATTGGTTAATATTATCAATTTTCATTATACTATATTTATGGAACGGTAAGTAGAAATACAAAATGATTTTTTGATAATATTTATTGGCAATATATTTTCATAATATTTTTTTATGACGACAAACAATATTGAGGAAAAGTGTAAATCGTTGCATGATTTTTTTTCCGTAAGAGTGGAGCAAATAATTGATTGGGAGAATTTGGAGAAGAAAGTAAAAAGTGGTAAAAAGATTTTGATAAAATATGGTGCGGATCCAAGCAAACCGGATTTACACCTCGGGCATGGGGTGTGTTTAAGATTGATGAGAAAAATGCAGGATGAATGGGATGCGCAAGTACAGTTTTTGATTGGCGATTTTACCGGTCGTATTGGTGATCCAAGTGGCAAGTCGAAAGCGCGTGAAGTATTGGGAGCGGACAAAGTAAAAGAAAATGCTTTGTCTTATGCCAAGCAGGTTTTTATGATTTTGGATGAAAGCAAAACAGAAATTTGGTCCAATGGTTCGAAATTGGATTTTATCTCCGATTGCCGTGGTGGTTGGTGGGATCAAATGTCTTTGAGTGAGTTTTTGTCGTTGTTGACGATGGTGACACACGCCAAATTGATAGATCGTGATATGTTTCAAGAACGAATCAAAAATGGTCAAGAGATCTATATGCATGAAATGATGTATCCGATTTTGCAAGGGTATGATTCAGTGAAGATGGAATCGGATTTAACAATCGTTGGCAGTGATCAACTGTTCAATGAATTAATGGGAAGGTTTTTTCAAGAACGATTTGAACAAATTCCACAGACGATTATTACCGCCCCGATTTTGGTCGGTTTGGATGGACGAGCCAAAATGAGTAAGTCTTTAAACAATTATATTTCTTTGACTGATTCGGCGGAGGAAATGTTTGGTAAAACGATGTCTATTCCTGATGACATCATTGTGAATTGGGTGAAATTGTTGTCTAATTTGGATTATGCGTTGATCGAGGAACGACTGAAGAAAGGCGAAAATCCTCGAGATGTCAAAATGGATTTGGCAAGTGACATTGTGGCGCAATTTCATGGAAAAGAGATGGCTGAGGCGGCACAGGACAATTTTATCAATGTTTTTTCCAACAAGGAAAATCCGGAAAATATATTGGAAATAAATCTTGACGGTGACAGTTATGACTTGTTGGAGATTATGAAGACAAATAATCTGGTTTCATCAAAGTCTGATGCGCGGCGAATGATCAAACAAGGAGCAGTGAAGTTGAATGATGAGAAAATTTTGGATGCAGACTATATTTATAAGCCAAATGGAGAAGATATTTTGAAAGTTGGCAAAAGAAAATATTTAAGGATTAGACATGGAAAATAATATAAAATTGCAGCTGTTTCCGAATCGATTTTCGATTTGTCGCTTGAGGGCAAATTATGATTATCCAAGATGGGCGGAAAATGATATATTTTGTTCGATTACCAGAACTGATGAAGAATTGTCAGTGATTACTTTGGAAAACAAAGTGAATGTTTGTGCCAATCGAAATGACGGTTGGCGGTTAATAAAGATACTCGGTCCATTGGATTTTACGATGATCGGAGTGGTGTATTCGCTAACCGAAATATTAGCCAAAGCAAATATATCGGTGGTTGTCGTTTCGACGTATGATACAGATTATCTGTTGGTGAAAGAAGAAAAAGTAGACGAAGCGGTTGAATGTTTGAGCGAAAAATTTGGATTTGCCGGTGAATGATTTTTATTAATATATAAAATTTATGTATTTAATTGAAGAAATAAAAAAAGAGGCAGCCGATTTTTTACTGAATCAGGGGATTGATAAGGAAAATATTTCATTGGAGATTCCGCCGGCGGATGTGGGTGGTGATTTGGCTTTTCCGTGTTTTTCTTTGGCCAAAAAAAGGAAACAGAATCCGCGGGAAATTGCTACTGATTTGGCTGAAAAGTTTTCCAGTGGTGATTGGTTGGAAAAAGTTTTTGCTGTTGGTCCATATGTTAATTTTGGAGTTAATAGACAAAAGTCATATCAAATGATATCAAATAATGTATCTAGTATGGCAGATATGTACGGTCATTTGTCCGAACGAAGATATCGGATTGGGGTTGAATATCTGTCGCCGAATACCAACAAACCATTGACTATCGGCCATGCTCGCAATGGGTCGATTGGTCGAAGTTTGATCGAGATTTTAAAATTTGCCGGGTTTGAAGTAGCGTCGATAATTTTGTACAACGATCGGGGGATTCATATTTGCAAATCAATGTTGGCATACCAAAAATGGGGAGAAGGAAAGACGCCGGAACAATTAGGCTTAAAGCCGGATCATATGATTGGAAAATATTATGTAATGTACAATGAAAAACTGGAGCAAGACAGTGATTTGGAAAGTGAGGTGAGTGAGATGCTGAAAAAATGGGAAAATGGCGATCAGGAAGTGCGCGATTTGTGGAAGAAAATGAATGAATGGTTTTTTTTGGGCGTGAGTGAGACTTTGCAACGGGTTGGTATTAGTTTTGATAAAACATATTTGGAGTCTGATATTTATCGATATGGTCGAGAAATAATCGAACATGCGCTTGATGAGAAAAAAGTTTATCGTTTGGATGATGGGGCGGTGGAGGTCGATTTGACGGATGTAGATTTGGACAAAAAGATATTATTGAGAAAGGATGGTACGACTGTGTACATGGTACAAGATTTGTATTTAGCCAAAAAGAAAATAGATGATTTACAATTAGATAAGTCAATTTATGTGGTGGGTAATGAACAAAAATATCATTTCGATGTCTTGTTTGAGTTGTTGGATCGTTTTAAAATTGCTGATAAAAGTAAGACGTATCATTTGGCCTATGCCATGGTAAATTTGGCCAGCGGAAAGAAGATGAGTTCCAGAATTGGGACGGGTGAAAAATGGGATTTGTTGTTGGACGAATTGTCTTCATTGGCCAAAAAAGAAATATCAAATAGAGATAATATGTTGTCTGAAGAAGAAACAAACAGACGAGCGGAGATCATAGCTCAAGCGGCTTTAAAATATGTTTTGTTGAATCAAGATGTAAATAAAACCATTTGTTTTAACAAAGAAGAAGTGGTGCGATTTGATGGGGAAACCGGTCCATATTTGTTGTATACATACGCCAGAATAAATAGTATTTTAAACAAACTATCATTGAAGGAAATGAATGATGTCAATGATTTTTGGGAAGTAGATAATGAAATAATGCATTCGATTTGGTGGCATTGTTGCCGCTTACCGGAATTTGTGGAAAGATCAGCCAAGGAGTACAATCCGGCGGTAATTGCTCATTACTTATTTGCATTGTCACAAATGGTGAATAATTTTTATCATCAGTATCATGTGATTAACGAATCAGTGGAATACAAAATCCAATCTAGAGTGGCGATGTTGAAAGTTGTTAGACAGGTAATGAGAAATTGTTTTTGTTTGTTGGGAATCGTGGAATTGGAAAAAATGTAAAATGACGATTATTACCGATAATTTAAAAAAACAACCGCAAGAAAATGTGGTTGTTTTTTTATGGTGTTTTGTCGAACTGTGTGTGCTATTAGTAATTGGCAGTGTATATTTTGTTATCGGCTAACAGGTAGATCGTCTTGATTTTATCGTTGACGCAAAAACTTTCAAAATTGTCGATGTTTTCGGCAACAATTTGTTTTATGTATTCGCCGGTTTCTTTTTTGAATTGCAAGATGCGTTTGTTGCCCGGGTCAAGGATAAAGATGTATTCAAGATTTTCTTCGGTATATATTTGAGTAGGATTAGCCAATTTTGAATATGGTTCAGGAATGTTTTTGAGAGGATATTCGGACAATTGACCTTGATCAAATCTATAAACTGTGCCGTCTTTTTTTAATAAATAAATTGAACCATCAACAGTTAACGAATCAGCGTCAGATAGATCAATACTGCCGGCGCTATCAATATAACTGCTGCTTGAAGAATAGTCACCGCCTCCTAATGTGGCGTATTTGTATATCTGATTTTCCATGGGGGACAATATATACAAATTATTGTAATAACTGGCTAATTCGACACCGGGTTTCCAGGCAGAATCCAAACTGGTCAGATCTTCCAAAGTGTTTGATTCCGGATTAAATTTTTGCATCTGGCCATTGTGGTAAAAGGCGATACTTTTGCCTTCGTCAACTAGTGTGCCGCCGACAAAATTTTCAATATCAAAGCCAGTAATGTTGGTAATTTTACCGCTGGAGATGTTGATACCAGCAATGTTGCCCGCAAAGCTAAATAAATTTTCGTTTATCTTGTACAAATGAGAAAAAGGTTTGTCGGAGACGGATGATAAGTCAGCCAATGTTTTGGATGTATCAAACCGGAAAGTATTGGATGTCTCATCGGTTTTGGAATTTATTTTGGCAATAAGTGATTTAATTTCTTCAGAAAAATACGGTGATGATTCGATATCGGTGAGAATATCGAGAGCTTGTTGATATTTGTCTTGCGCGGTGGTTTTGTCGCCGACAATGTAAGCATTTTCAGCTTCATTGGATAGGGCTTGAGCGTTGTTGAGCTGTTCTTGAACGGCAGTTTGTTTGCTGGAAATATTTTGTTTGTTGCGGAGATAACTGACCGACAATGCCAAAGTGGCAATAAGTAGAACGACAATACCGACTACGATAATATTTTTATTGGGAGTTTTTTGGTTAATTTTTTGGAGAAGAATGGACGAGGCGGATGATTTGATGCGAGTAGCAGATTTGGTGTTTTTGTTAGCGATGACCGGTATTGGTTTTTTGGGAGATCTTTTGCGATTTGATTGGGAAGTGGTAGTAATTGGTTTTTGGTTGCGAGAAGAAATATTTCGTATTTTTTGCCAAGATTGTTGAAAAAAATTTGTTATCCTTTTAGCTGTATTTTGAGATTCGGTCACGAAAACAGAAAATTTGGTACCTTGATTGGTGCGATCTTGTAATATTACTTCTTCCGGTTGAGGACGGATTACTTCTTTGGCAATTTTCTCTTCGGTAGTAGCTTCAATAACGATAGTGCCGATGCTGCGTACATTTTCTTGAGCGAGTATGCGGGCGATTTCGGCCACACAAGTGGTGGGGGTATGTTGAACAGCCAAGCGACGCAAGCGATCAAGTGATAAGTTATTAAATAATTGTTCGGTGGAAATAATGATACGGTCGCCGACGTTCATTTGGCCGCTAGAGATATTGATAAAAGTATTAAGCGGATGTTTTTCGTCTGTTTTGTCAGAGAGGCCTTCGGTGATGTGACTAATGATTTTGTTGCGGATCAAGTAGCCTTCAGTGTTGCCGGTTTGAGTGATATGAATGTCGTGACCACTAATAATAGCAATAATGCAATTCAAATTGGATATCCAATCAGAATTTCCGTCTTCCGCCAAGGTGGCTAAGGTTTCATTGACATGGCGCAAGGTGATTTCAAATGAAGAGAGGGGATCGTCCAAATTTTTGTAAAAGAATTTGACGGTAGTTTTGATAATGTTGTCGATGACGGTTTGCGAGTCTTTGGAAGGATGATTGATGTCAACGACAAAATAAATACTGCCATGGTTTTTTTTGGCGGTATTGTCAGGTGTGTAGTGTTCTACTTGAATTAAGTGATTTTGACCAGATAGTTTGCTATATAATTTTCCCAGTCGGATGGCGGGATGCTCCTTTTTTTCGTTCATGAAAGTTGATGAAAGATATAAGACCTCTATAGGTATTATACAAAATAATATGCTAAGGTTGTAAAGATGTTTGTTAAAAAATATTTGCAGTAATGCTAAATATGGAAGGCTGCTTTATTTTTGGCACATTGGACAAAATTGTGTGCCGCGGCCGCCATGTTTTATTTTTTTGATTTTGGTATGACATCGGTAACAGGGTTGATTTTGTCGGCCGTATACTTGCAAGAGGGCGGTGTAATTGCCGGTGTGGCCGTGTCCGTCGCGATAATTGCTAAATGTGGTGCCTCGGTGTTTGATAGCAGCGGTGATAATTTTTTGTGTGCTCTTAAATATTTTTTTGATATCGGTTGGAGATAATTGGCTGACTCGGCGAGTGGGTTTAATGCTGGCTTGAAAACAAATCTCATCGGCATATATGTTGCCAATACCTGAAATGAGCCGTTGATTTAGTAGTACATTTTTGAGAGAGACGGTTTTGTTGATGAATAATTGAGAGAAATTGGACAAGGTAAAATCCGGGCAAAGCGGTTCGATACCAAAATTTTGCAAGGTGTCATTGAGTTGTTGTTTGTCAACAATTTGCAAGTAGCCAAATTGACGTTGATCGTTGAAATAGAGTGTGGATTGGTCGGTAAATTTAAAATATATATGTGAGTATTTGTTGGGCAGCTCAGGGCCGATGTGTGGAAAGTTGTGTCCGCCAGCCACAATTTTGTGTCTGTCTTGATAAATGAGTTGGCCGGTCATTTTGAGATGAATCAGTAAAAATTTATGATTCGAAAGAGAAAAATATAGTAGTTTGCCACGTCGATTTATGGCAGTAATTTTTTGGTTTATCAAATTTTTTTT
The DNA here is from genome assembly GCA_036795335.1 of Patescibacteria group bacterium. Taxonomy (GTDB): domain Bacteria; phylum Patescibacteriota; class JAHJAL01; order JAHJAL01; family JAHJAL01; genus DAIREY01. The sequence goes on along the minus strand of DAIREY010000008.1, from coordinate 11,723 downwards.
AAAATAGTCGGTGGAGGTGTTTTTGATCAGTTTTGGTTTGGAGATAACAATGTTGATTATTTTTTTTTGTAAAATAACCCGAGACAGATCGCGGCGAATAGTCTCTACTTCCGGTAATTCCGGCATAATGTAAGTGGTAAGAAGTAAGAAATAAGTAGTAAGTAGTAAGGAATCTCAAATACGAACAATATGCAAGATCCAATATCCAATAACCAATTGAAATCGCAAGGTAAAATTAAACTTCAACTTATCTTGTCATACCCGAAAAGACATGAGCGGAGCGAATATTCTTTATCGGGTATCTCATACGTAACAATATGCAAGATCCAAGATGCAATATGCAATGGAAGCACAAAGATAATTTTCAAGGATCAATATGCAATATCCAATTAAATCGCAAGAAATTCCAAATTTCAAATTTCAAACGAAAAATAATATGCAAGATTCAATATGCAATAGGCATTGGAATCACAAAAGCAATTTTCAAGGGTCAATATCCAATATCCAATTTAATCGCAGGAAACCTCAAATTCCAAGTTTCAAACGAAGTATGAGAATGTTGTGCGAAAGTCGGGATACCCGGAATTGAACCGGGGCTACACCCACCCCATGGGCGCGTACTACCGCTATACTATATCCCGTTAGATAAATACTCCGCCAAGTCGAATATCAGATACCGATTCTCTATAAGCTAAGTGGGTACCCGCAATTTCAATTTACGATGAAATTGAAAAGATGTAAGGTTCCCTTAAGAATGAGTTGCAGATTCGATATTAATGACACTCGATATTGGCAGAGTAACTATATTTATTATAATTATTTTTGTTGAGAACGGCAAACGTGAAAAATGTTAAAAAAATTGTAGAAAAATTCCGCGGATGATGAAGTTGGTGAGGACTGATAGTGATACTATGGTCCAGGAAAAAATGGGAATCCATTGGTTGATAAGATATAAAAAAATTAGCACTAGAGGACCATAACGCATAAAGTTTTGCATAGTGGTCGGATTGTTAATGAAAGCCATAATCAGTTTTGATCCATCAAGCGGGTAGATTGGTAATAAATTAAAAACCATTAATAAGACATTGGCGCTATAAGCCAATTCGGTAAAGGTGAGGAAAGGAATTTGATTGGTGTTGTATTTGAGGATGATACAGATTGTGACGGGGAGTGAAAAGATGTAGGCCATGATCAAATTGGCGATTGGTCCGGCTAGTGATGTGATAGCATAACCGATTTTGGGATTGGAAAAGTTGCGAATATCAGTAATGACAGGTTTTCCCCAGCCAAAGCCGGCTACAAATAAAAAAATTGTTCCCAGCGGATCGAGGTGACGGAGCGGGTTGATGGATAAGCGTCCTTGTTGGCGTGGAGTAGGATCACCCAAATAATCTGATGCCCAAGCGTGGGCGTATTCATGAATAGTGATAGCAAGTACCAAGGCAATGATGTAGAAAAATGATTCAGCCGGATTTTGTAAAATCGTTGAGAGCATAAAAATATTTAAAAAATATTATATTCTTGGTAAAATTGAGGTAAGAATATTTTGCAAATATTCATTTATTTAAATTATAGCAGATTGTGATTTGTTATAATTTGGATACTATGTTTTTTATTAATTCAAATATTTTTTAAGAAAATAGTTATGTCAAAAGTATGCTATAAGTGCGCGAAGAAATTTTTGTCCGGAAATAATGTCAGCCATTCCGAGAGAAAAACAAAACGCAGATTCAATCCAAATTTACAGCAAATCACTTTGTTAGAAAACGGAGTGAAAAAAAAGGTATCAGTTTGCGCACGTTGCAAAAAGAAGATTGCTTAAATGGCAAAATTGTTGGATGCAAAACAACATTTGATCGAGTGGTCGGGGATCGACGGTAATGATTTTCCAAAGTATCTTTTGGAAAGGTTTTTGGTGTTGGATGTGATTCCTCATTGTGTGTTATTTTCAGGTAGAGAAGGGATAGGTAAATATAGCATAGCTTCTCTGTGGGCAAAGGTATTATTGTGCGACAATAATAAGGATGATTATGTGCCGTGTGGAAATTGTTTTGGTTGTCGCAATGTAACTGTTGGTGGGAATAAAAAGATTTTTATTGTTGATCAAGAGTCAAAAATTTTGATTGATACAATTAGAAAAATTAAAGATGATTTGAGTCGTTCGGATTTTGATGGTGGTTATCGAGTGGTTTTGGTTAATAATATCGATAATCTGACCGACGAAGCAGCTAATGCTTTTTTAAAAATACTGGAAGAACCGGCAAGAAAGACGGTTTTTTTGCTTATCACCAATCGTTTGAATAAAGTTAAAGAAACTATTCGATCGAGAGCAATTGTTTTACATTTCAATCATTTGCTGCCATCGGAAATTGACAAGTCGGAAGAGACGGGTTGGACGTCGGATGAGCTTTATCGTTTGTCGATGGGTCGGCCCAAAATATTGCAAAAAATTGTTAAAAATTCAAAAAATAAATCTATCGACAATGTAGAAAATTTTTGGCGAATGTTTTATGCCGATGTATTTAAAAAAGCGGATATTGCCAAGCAGATGAGTAAAATGACAAACGGCAATATTAATAATGTATTAATGTTTTGGGAAAGTTGTTTGCGAGATTTGCAGTTGTACAAAATTGGCTCTGGGGAAAATTGCTGGTGGAATGATGAAAGACTGTTTGTTTTGTATGACAAGATAAAAATTGGTGTGACGCGAGTTGAATTGTTGTTGAGCGAAGTTGCCAAGCTGAGAAATGTGCTAAAAAGCAATGCGTCCAAGAAAATACAAATATTCAATTTACTAATATGTTTTAACCAATAGTATGGATAAAAATGATAAAAAAATGACAGTGGTTGGTGTCAGATTTGTTTCAGGTGTTAAAGTGTACTATTTCGCTCCGGGTGAAGTCGATTATCATAAAGGTGATTATGTGATTGTTGAGAGTCAAAATGGTCATGAGCTGGCAAAGGTGGTTTATGGGAGGCGGGAATTAAACAAGAGCGAGCTGGGCGAGGAATTATTGTTAAATTATATTAGAGTGGCGACCAGTGAGGACAAAAAGTCGGTATTGGAATTTCATGAAGTTAGAAAGGAATATATAAAAAAGGCGACGGAATTGGCCAATCAATTAAAGCTGCCGGTCAAATTTTTGGACGTGACTCGTTCATTGGATGAAAGTAAGAGGTTGTTATTTTTGTTTGCCGCTGATGGTCGGATTGATTTTCGAGAACTAATCTTAATGATGTCAAAACAATTTCAATCGCCGATACGTTTGTATCAAGTTGGTCCGCGAGACGCCGCTAGAATTGTGGGTGGCATTGGAATATGTGGTCAAAAAATATGTTGCAGTCGATTTCTGAATAAATTTGAAAGTATTACCATGGAGATTGCGCGCGATCAAGATTTAGCCAATATGGGCAGTGGCAAAATATCCGGGGTATGTGGAAAACTTTTGTGTTGTTTGGACTATGAGGTAGATGTATATCGGGAATTAAGGAAAAATATGCCGGAGTTGCGGGCGAATGTAATCGTAGAGAATAAGAAAGGAGTTGTAATCGAGCGCAATGTTTTGACGCAAACTGTTTTGGTGGAGTTGGAAGAAAACCGTCTGAAAAAAAATTATCCTGTGTCGGAAGTTACTATTGATGGGACAAAATAAGAAAATAACAATAATACACTGGTGATTAAAATACATTATGATTTATAATATTTTTAGGTTTTATATATTAAATTGGTGCATGATTTTATGATACCTTTAATAATTATTTTGGTGATTGGTATCAGCTTGGTGGTTGTAATATGGAAATTTTCAAATACCAAATCCACATCGTTTGGTATTGATGTAGTGACCGGAAATACCAAGAAAAAAAATTATGACATTGAAGCGGAAGATGGGGAACGCAATTTGAAGGTAGAAGAAACTGAGCAAAGTGAAAGTATGACGAATAAAAAAATTGAATCAAGCGGTGATATTAAAAAATTAAGTAGCGGGGTAGAAGAAGATTGTATCCAAATGATTGTCAAAAATCCGAAAGATATCAATGCCTATCTTCGGTTGTCTGTTTTTTATATGCAAAGAAAAAAGTGGTTGGATGCGAAGGAAGTTTTGTTGGAAGCAAAGAAAATCGAAGATGAAAACGACAAAGTATTGAACAATTTAGGGATTGTTTGGTATAAATTAAAAAGATATAATAATGCTATATCGGTTTTTGAAAGAGCGATAAAATTGAATGACAAAATTGCTCATCGGTACATTAATCTTGGTTTGTGTTTTAGTGCGTTGAGTGATCACGTAAAGGCGGCGGATTGTTTTTCAAAAGCAGTAAGTCTTGATCCGGAACATCGTGATTATCAAGATTTGTTGGCGGAAGCAAAGAGTATGCTGGTTTAATGATTGGCCAAAGTAGCTCAATTGGTAGAGCAACTGTTTTGTAAACAGTAGGTTATCGGTTCGATTCCGATCTTTGGCTTTTTGCGGAAAAGGGGATATAGTTCAATGGTAGAATCCCGGTCTCCAAAACCGGTGATCTCAGTTCGAATCTGAGTGTCCCCGTTTTATGGTTGCTTATTGTTGTAAAAGCATGTAGATTTATTATTGTAAGTTGAAAAATGGGTAGGTAGCGAAGCGGTCAAACGCGACAGACTGTAAATCTGTTGACTTATGTCTTCGGGGGTTCGAATCCCTCCCTGCCCATTTTAAGAAGTAAGAAATAAGAAACAAGAAGTAAAAGTGGGGTGGAAATAAATTCTTGTAATTGTACTCGTTTCTTGTTTCTTACTACTTGCCCGTGCCGATGTAGCTCAGTTGGTAGAGCACTTCCATGGTAAGGAAGGGGTCACCAGTTCGACTCTGGTCATCGGCTTTTTTGTTTTTTTGACGTTTTTATGACGTTCGATGGACTGATAGTTATAAAAAAACTCTCGATGATGAGAGTTTTTTTATGGGTTAAAAAGATAATAAAAAATTATTTTATTTCTTTGTGCTCGGTGTGTTTGTTGCCACAAGTACGACAAAGTTTTTTTAGAACAAGTCGTTCGATTGACTTCTCGCCGGATTTGATTTTTTTGCGTTTGGTGGTTTGATAATTAATTTTTTTACAGACTGTGCATTGTAGGCTGATGACGCTGCGGTTTTCTTTCTTGGCCATACATTTCTCCAATAATATGTTATAGATAATTTGATGATACTTGTATAATATACAATATTTGACGAATAATAATCAATAAGTAAGAAATTATGAAAAAAGAATCAAGGGTCAATGTCCAATATTCAATTTAAGCGCAAGAAATTCCAAGCAATAAAAAATATGCAAGATCCAAGATGCAATATGCAATGGAAGCACAAAGATAATTTTCTAGGATCAATATCCAATATCCAATTTAATCACAAGAAATTCCAAATTCCAAATTCCAAATTTCAAACAAGAACAATATGCAAGATGCAATACGCAATATGCAATAAAATCGCAAGAAATTTCAAATCTCAAATTCCAAATTTCAAACGAAGCGCAAAGGAAAAAAATAACTTTTCTGTCATACCCGGAAAGACATGAGCGAAGCGAATATTCTTTATCGGGTATCTTATCAATAACAATATGCAAGGATCAATATGCAATATCCAATTAAAAGTGCAAGAAATTGTAAACACTAATAATATGCAAGACGCAATATGCAACGGAAGTATAAAGATAATTTCCAAGGATCAATATCCAATATCCAATTTAATCACAAGAAATCTCAAATCCCGAATTCCAAATTCCAAACGAAGCGCAGGGTGAAATTAATGTGTAAGGAGTAATTTTTGGAATGTGCAATGGTCTACATTCAATGATATGATGGATTTGTAATTTTATAATAAATTTGAAAATGAATATAGAAAAGTTTGTTGGGAAATTAGTAGCAATTTACCTGGGATTTTTATTTTTTGGAGGTACCTTTTTTTCTTCCGTATTAGCGGCGGATTTTGATGTGCAAGGCAAATTGTATTTTGCTGATGGAGATTTTCAAGAAGTATCAGCCAACAATATCCGTGTGTGGAGCTACAAAATCGGGGAAAGTGTTAAATATGAAGCAAAAATCAATAAAGACGGACGAGGACAAGTGAGTTTTGATATTCCGTTCAGCGGGATTAAGAAAAATGATCAGCTAATGATTTTGGCCGAAGTTTTGCAAGAAAATGGTTTGTTTGGTGGAATATCGACGGTTATTACCGATGAAAATATTCAGAGCGGCAATATTGCCAATCAAGTGATTCATCTAAACTATATTCCCACGCCGGAGTTTGATAGTACCGATAGCGAGCAGATAAAAATTTGTTGGAAGGGTATGGACGATTTTTCGGTAGTGAGTTATGAAGTGCTGCGAGCAAATGAAGTGTTGGGTGATTATGAATCGGTGGGACGGGCCGGTCAGACAGCCGGTCGGCAAGTTTGTTTTATCGATAAAGAGGTAAAAAAATCGGAAACATATTATTATAAAATTTCCACATTGAGCTCATGGAATGCCGGAACAGGCAATGAATTTATGCAATCAGAAGCGATGTCCGGTGCCAGTGATGGTGTGATGTTGATCAAGGGCGTGGTGGAAGCGATCAATGAAAAACCAATCATCAGTTCTAATGAAGAAGATATGACGTTGGTGGCAAATGCTACGGCAAATAATCAAATAAACAAAAATCAGTTTGATAAATTGATGGATCGGATACAATACGAAATTGAATTGCGAGGTTGGTCGTATCAGGTGGTTTTGTTGATAGCGATCGGTATCGTGTTGTTGGTAATCGTGTTGTTTTTTGTTTTGTCAGTGGAAATGTCAAATATCCGATCGAGCGGAAGTGATGTTTGGCAAAGAAAGAAAATTGTGTCGATGCCAACTGTTCGAAAAACAAACGCCGGCAAGAGTCAAAAAAATATTAAATAGTCGGTCATCTGGGGATAAATATTGTTGTATAATTGAAGTATGAAATTTTTAAATAAATTTATGTATTTTTTCTGTTAAAATGGCGGAAATCAAAAAACAAAAGTTGGATGTGCGATATTGGGGATTGATTTTGGCCACTGCGGTTTTGTTGTTGGTAGGTTTGATAAACTTGACCAATTATTTTGGTACCGAGGCGGCACAAGAGTCAATTTCAGGCAAAATATTGGTGGGCAAGGAAGAGTATGGTTTTGAAGGGAAAAATCAGTTGACGATTGATAATAGTCGGATCGTTTCCGGTCAAGCTGACAGTAATACGGCTGAACATATATATTTTGATAGCGAAGGAGCGGCGGTATATGTCGATCAGTTGGGGTATTGGTATGGTCAGGCTTTTTCTTCAAAATATGGAATGATCGAGTTTAGCGTGGCCAAGAATAAAATTGTCAAAATTGACAGTGAAGGAAATTTGTCCGGAAATGTGACGAGTGAGTCGGGGGAAATATTTAGTTTTAGCGGGACGACCAAATGGCGGCCGGAAGCAATATCCGAGGTAAAATTGACTGATCAGTTGCAGGTCAATACTGACGAAAAGAAAAGATTGGATGCGGTGGTAGTTGGTACCAATGGTCGCGATTTGTACGATGTGCAATTGCAATGGTCTTCCAATCAAGACAATGTAAAGGTTGATGAATACGGATATTTGTTGGCGACAACAGCTGATGACTATGCGGATGCGGTCAAATTGAAAGTGGGAGACAATGAAAAAGCCATTACTTTGAGTGTCAAACAAAGTATTGTTTTGAGTGATTCGGTAAGTCCGCCCGTCAATCCCAATCTGGTGGAAATTGGTGCCAAAAAAGATATTACGATATATTTGGAGCCAAAGGATGTGGTGGCAGATAGCGCCGATCCCAAGATCGATTTGTTCAAATTTAAACGAGGCTCGGTGGAAATTACTTGTGGAAGTATTATTAGCCGTAACAACGCTGATGGGTCATTGAAAGCGAACTGTGATTTTACCGGCAAAGGCGCCGGTGACTGGAATTTGGAATTAGCCATGAGCAATGGCGAAACATATGAATATTTGTCGGCCATCAGATTGATAGATCCCAAAAACGCTTTAAATGTGAGTGGTGGGGTGGAGATATTTGATGCTGACAACAATGTTTGTGAAGCGGGAGAAAATGGCGGTGCGACTACGGTTAATCCTGATAAATGTAATAAGATTACGTATAATTTGACGATTGATAAGCCAAGTTATTTGGTTGATAAAAAAATAGAAAGTGGTGCTTATGTGGTGTCTTTGCGCGGACAATGTCCATGTAATCAAAGTGAATCGACTTGTTTGAAGGCACAAGAATTCACCAGCGACGATTATTCGTCGGGTAGTCTTACTGGAAGTTTGCCGGCAGCTTGTGTATCGGACTTAAACGCCTCCAATGGCAAGAGTGTGGTTTGCAAAATATTTACAATTGATAAATACAAAGGTGGTTTGCCACAAGGTTGTGATATTGTGGCTAATATTGCATTGAATGATTTGAAGTTTGGGGGTGGATTGACTGTGTCGGATGAAGTGGATGTGCGGGTGGGAGTGGGTTATCCAAAACAAGTCAAATTGCAAGGTGATGTGGCGGTGGAGGGTGGTGATATTGATATTGAATCGACCAATGATGAAGCCAAAAGCTATTCAATGTTGGCGGAAGGGACTATCAAGTTGGAGTCCAATATCAAGAATCAAATCAAAGGCTATCAAATCAATGATCAGTTGAATTTCGAAGAAGTGTTGACGCGTTTGAAAAACAATATTAGTAAATTGATTGTGGAAAGAGGACAATTGGAAGTGCCATCAACCATGATTGTCAAGATGCTGATGACTTTTGGCAGTGATGATTTATCAAAATATCCGGAAGGTGTGTTGTATTATGATGGCAATCAAATTGGAGATTATATTTTGAGCAACGGTAGCGATATCAATGTGTGTGGTCCCAAGACTTTGGTAGTCGAAGGCAGGGACGTAATAATAAAAAACAATATTCACCTGCAAGCGCAAAATCAGATTTGTAAAAAGAATGGCAATTTCGGTTTGATCGTTTTGGACGGGGATATAAAATTTGACGGAGATGTGCAAGATGCGTATGGATTTTATTTTACCACTGGAACAATATATACCGGAGAAAGCAATAAGTCGTTTACTTTGACCGGTGTGGCGGTAGCCAATGATTTCGTATTGCAGAGATATTAGGCAAGATTCAAGGATCAATATCCAATTTTCAATTGGAATTGCCAGAAATTTCAAATCTCAAATTCCAAATTTCAAACGAGAACAATATGCAAGATGCAATACACAATAGGCAATGAAATCGCAAGAAATCCCAAATTTCAAATTTCAAACGAAGAGCAGAGAAAAAAATAATTAACCAATTATGTCATACCCAAAAAGACATGAGCGAAGCGAATATTCTTTATCGGGTATCTCATACGTAATAATAATCAAGGGTCAATATCCAATATTCAATTTAAGCGCAAGAAATTCCAAGCAATAAAAAATATGCAAGATCCAATATGCAATATGCAATGGAATCGCAAAGACAATTTTCAAGGATCAATATCCAATTTTCAATTGGAATCGCCAGAAATTTCAAATCTCAAATTCCAAATTTCAAACGAAGAGCAGAGAAAAAAATAATTAACCAATTATGTCATACCCGAAAAGACATGAGCGAAGCGAATATTCTTTATCGGGTATCTAATTCGTAACAATGCAATAAAAAATATGCAAGATTCAATATGTAATATGCAATGAAATCGCAAAGACAATTTTAAAGGATCAATATGCAATGTCCAATTTAATCAGTTGTTTATAAATTTTTAAACATTGATGCTAATAATTTAGTCGGGTAATGTGGTTAATTTGAAGTGATAAGTTTGTTATTATTAAGAATGTAAAATATAAAATAATTTTTTGTTTTATGGAAAAAGGAGATTGGAAAGCAGGCAGACTAAACAGAGTGGGACGAATGTTATTACTAGTATTTGGTTTGGTGCTAGGTATGTTGTTGATATTGTTTATTGTTCAATTGTCGTTCAATGTCAAAAAATCCGGTAGCGATCAGATTGCCGGTACAGGCACAAATTTGTTGGCGGAGACGGATTTGACCGGGACGGTAAAAATGATCAATGATAGTGAGATGATCGTGGGTGGAGCGGATCGATCTGATCAAACAATAAAAATAACCGGTGATACCAGGTATGAGATGCGCAATCCCCGTACTTTTTTGTATGAACAAACTGAGCAAAAAAATATTAATAAAGGTAAATTGGTGTATGTCGAATTGGATACAACTAGTCAAGACACAGCCAAAACGATTAAGACTGATTATTTGACCAACTTGGGGGGTAGAGTCAAATCCAAAGAAAATAATCAGATCACAATAGTTGATTATCTTGATCAAGAGATAGTGGTGGATGTCGATGATGCGACCAAAATTTTTCAATTGGGCAAACCGGAATTGCTAACAATAGCTGATATTCCGTTGGAAAATAATATCCTTATTTATTCCAATGAGCTTTATGAAAGTGGCCGGCCGATATCGGCGGAGTGGGTGGAGGTGTTGGAAGAATTTAAGCCTGAATCTTAATCAAAGATTATATTTTGTTTATGAAATATTTATTTTGGAAAATGAAGTGGTGGTTGGTTTTGATATTAGTGATTGGTGGTGCATTGATAGTGTTGCCGAAAGCAAATGCCAAGTGGGGAACGGAGACTAATGACGGCTCGTCCACCGGACCATGTCCCAATGCGCCAAAAATGGATGTGTGTGAATTACCCCCAAATCCATGTAGTTTTAAAGCTGAATTAGTTCCATTAAATACTGTTGCAAAGGCAATAAGGATTAAGCGGATAGAAAATGTTGATTTAAGTAAATGTAGTACTAATTGTGTTGTGTCTGGGCTTGAAAATAATACTTTTGTTGCTAAAGTGAAAGAATATGCAAAAGGTAGTAGTTATGCCTATACTCATGACGTATATTTAAATAATTATCCTGGTGGTGTTTGGGAAATACCTATAAAAATGTGGAATAGTGGTCCAGCTTCCATTGAAATATTAGAAGTAAAAATGAATGGATCATATTATGTTAATGGTAATTATAAATCTGTAAGTTGCAGCAGTGGAAATCTTGGTAATTTTGCTTTTGGCGGTGTCGTATCTCATTATGCGCCTTATGCAGATGCTTGGCTGGCTCCAGAATCTGATTTTACTTCCAAGTACAGTGATATGACTGCATATAAAAATAGCTCTGTTCGTCTATATCATTTTACTAATATGGGTGGCGCATTTGAAGTACATTGTGTAGCATCAACTGTTAAAGATTTTGATCACCCAAGTGGATTTGGTGGGCTTGCTGGTTCGTCTGGGAATTCATTTGTAGATACTTCGAAAACCGGAGATTTTAATTTTTATGTAGGGTGCCGTGCTAGTAATGGAGGAAGTGTTGCATGGGATCAAGTCACTTTGCACGTGATTGAACCGCCACCGACGGTGGATTTGTGGACGAATAACAATCAGTTGCAGAATGTAAAGAGTGGAAGTGTGAATATTGATTCAACTTCTGACGTGAATTTATATTGGTCGACGACCAATATGAGCAGTAATCAATGTCAGGTAACTTCTTCGCCAAATGTTGGGTCATGGAGTGGAAATAAAAACAATAGTGGTAATATCAATTTGGGCAAACTATCGGCTAATACCACATATAAATTCACTATAACTTGTAATAATGGTAATGGAAGAGACAGCGATGACGTGACA
>DAIREY010000076.1:0-3898 GCA_036795335.1 Patescibacteria group bacterium | reverse complement strand
GATCCCCGCACATAGGCGGGGATGACACAATGAATTACTATTTAATTTCTTCCTTGCGATTTCATTGCCTATTGCATATTGATCCTTGCATATTTTTTTATTGTTTGGAATTTGAAATTTGGGATTTCTTGAGATTTAATTGCGTATTGGACATTGATCCTTGATTTTTGTTTTTAAAATTTCTTACTTACTGTATATCGGATCTTACCACTTTCTACTTATTTCTTGCTGCTTACTACTTATGCATCTCGCTTTTTTCTTGACATATTTCACCAAAAAGTGCTACAATACTTGGATTTTATAAAAAATAAATACAAACATGGGTCAACTAAAAAGAGGGATTTTGATGGGAATAATGGGTTTGTCCGGTCTTTTATTCCTGACCGGTTGTTATCAAATCATTGATCAACCATCGTCATCTCAAACCTATCCCACCAGCAACCAACAAGGTTATTATTATGGCCAACCGGCCGCCAATCAAATGTATGCCAATCAATATCACGCCAATCAGTCACAAGGCTACAACGGCTATTACTCCAACCCAAACAACTTAAACAACGGCGCGAGTAGCGGCAGTCAATATTCATCCGGAGTACAAAATAATGGCTCTTCCGGTTATTATAATCAATATTATAATAATGCTTACAATAACGGCTCAAGTGGTTATGATAGCTACTCGGCCAATGATTATAATAATTATTCCGGCGGCATGGGCGGTGCCTACGATTATTATGGTACTGGTGGATATTCTGACTATTATGGTGGTTCGTATGGCGATCAAACTTATCAAGATATCTACGAAAATCGGGCGGCCACCAATCAAGAGATCAACGATGCCACATCGCAGTGGCTGTATGACTCTGAACAAAACTATATCAATCCGGAAACCGGCGAATTGGAATCACATGATTATTCCGAAGGTAGCGATTGGTATCAAACATCTGATGGTGAACAATACCAGTCCGATGATAGCAGCTATACACCCGACTATTCTAGTGAAACGCAAATGGAACAATACGACGGTTGGGCCAGTGATTATAGCGCCAGCAACTATGGCTACGATTCCGGCGGATATGACGATTATAGTAGTTATGATTATGAGTAATTTGTACCAAAAAATAAAACAAACCGCCGATCAATCGGCGGTTTTTATTTACCAAACACCCGGTAACAATTTGTATTTGGTATACAGTTTATATTTTTTGTATTCTTCGACGTCATTTTCCAATTCTGCTTCTTCGATATTAATAAAGAAAGCGATTGAAAAAGCATACGGGACAATTATTAGCAATGAAACATCAGCTTGCAAGACCAATGACACCCCGGCCATTTTGAGAATGCAGCTCAGATAATACGGGTGTCGCACATAGGCGTATGCTCCGGTTCGAACAATCTGCATGTCCAAGGCTGTTTCTCCGATTGCCAAATATTTGTTGCGTTTATTCACATCGTTGTACATCCAAATACTGCTGACGATCAGACCATAACCGATTACCTTCATCATTAGCGATAAAAGTCCGGCCTGATTTTCCCCTTGGCAAAATATCGTTTCCAATATTATGACAAATATCCAAAGAAACAATGATATACCCATGTATTTCCCGATATTTCTTTGCAAAGATAAATACATATTATGACTATTTTTTATTGGTCGAAATTCTTCTTGATTGTGTCTTTGAAAAATATCCGACACAAAGACACTTAAAGCTATGCTCGCTACCGCGTTATCAAATATTGGCCGATGAGCATGAATGGAAAAAATAAACAACCACACGACTGTTGACGTCAGAAACTCTATCCATTTTTTTAAAAATACCACGATCTTTTCTCTCCTTTTTCGACGATTTTTTGAATAATACTATTGTATCTAGTCAAAAAAATTTGACAATATTTTTCTAAAAAAAGACAGTGATTGGCTCTCGACTGTCTTTTTTAGAAAAACGAACTTCTTGCGATTGTTAGATAATTTCCAGAGTTATCTCATCACTTTCGATATAATCGTTCCATTCGGCTGGTGGTAAATTATTGGCGCGAAATTTCACCGTAATTTTATCACCGGCTTTATAATTGCTGGCATTAATTTTATAAGTTACCTTGCCTTCTTCGTCAGTCCACACATTAGTACCTTGCCAAGGCACAATATCGCTATCACTTGTATTATTGTCATAGACAACATTTTCTTCATTATTCACAACTACATCTACCGAATAATATGGCACCGGGTCGCCGTTATTATATTCTAAATATGATTGTAAATTGGCTGATTCATCTTTGGTAGAACTGATTCTGGTTTTGTCGGCGCTTAGATCTGAAAACGAAATTGACTCGTGCCCTGCTTTGTAAAAATCAATTGTCAAATAGTTGTTACTGTAACTGTCGCCAACGTGAAAACTATATGTCATTGTGCTTTCTCTGTCATTTTTTACTGAAATCTCCGTTTGCCCTTTTTGATTGGTGGTCAATTTTTGTTCATCTTCCTGCCAGCAACCCAAACCGGTCTTCACACAACCATAAGCAGTCAGCATCAACTCCTGATCAGCTATCGGATTGCCGAGCGTATCAATCAAGTTTATTGTTAAAAGTGCCGAATCAGAATTGTCAGCCAATACCTTCAATTTATCAGCATTGATTGTAGAATTATTTGCATCAAAAATATTGGTATTTTCATCGACAATTTCTATTGTCACATCCATTGTGGTGGTTGGGTAGCTTCCCGGAGCAAACCATTGTTTGTTTTCCGCTACCAACCAAAATGCCTCAGTAATCTTGGTTCCCGTCGGTTCATTTGGCGCGGTAACTCTAAAACTTACCGTAGTACTTTCACCCGGAGCGACTGCTTCATTATTTATCCCGTTGGGACGATTTGGTGCGAGCCAACTGTCGGAATTATATAGCCGGCTGCTGCGATCGTGCGGTTCAGTAGTGGCGATATGAACCGGATTTACTCCGTTTTTGTACCAAGTTTCCCGGCCGGTATTTTTCATATCATAGATAACTTCCGTCGTTTCGCCGGCCTTCAATTGAAAATTGGTTTGATAGTAGCTCCATACTTCAGCGGCATAATCATTTTCTTGAGGAGTGACCGTAATATCCCAATGCAGATTTTTGTCCGGAAGCCAGGAAATTCCTTCAATAACTGGTGCGAAATATTCTGGGTATACACCTGGGATCATGTCATATGGTGCGAAAATATTGAAACCGATTGTCACAGTTTGTCCTGGTGCCACTTCTTCCCAAAAATTTGCATTGACTCGGTTGGATGAAACCCAGTCATAATCTGATTTGAAACCACTATTTCGATCTTGCGGCCTGGTTGTACCAAGTCGGAAAGGATTTTTAGTCGAGGGATTGGGTGGTAGTACGCAGCCTCCTTTTATATCTTCATCATTGGTATCTTCTCCGTTGATACAACTTTCTCCGTTTTTGTCTTCCAAGGGAATGATCCAGCTATCCGGTTGCCAGGTTTGAGCGCCGGTATTTTTAAATTTTACCCAGACTAATTGACTTTCCCCTTGTTGCAACGTGGGATTGGCTGATTGTGAGACGATTTCGTAATCATAATCAGCCGCTGCTTTAGCGTCGAGCGCGTGCCAACTTGGCAATAGCATTATCGCCATCAGCATAAGAGACATTTTTTGTTTCATACCAAAAATTAATGATAATTATTTTTATTATAGCAAAAACAATATTTAGGTCAGAATTCTTAAAATAAAAAATAACTGATTTTGTCATCCCGCTTTATGTGGGCATCTCATACGTTATTAATAAATATTTCTTTTGGTTAATGTTATTAGTTACAAATAATAAGTTGAAGTTTAATTTCACCTTGCGATTTCATTGCATATTGGATATTGTTTCTTGTTTTTTGTTTGAAATTTGAAATTTGGAATTTCTTGCG
>DAIREY010000075.1:0-3943 GCA_036795335.1 Patescibacteria group bacterium | reverse complement strand
TTTTGGGGTGGATTTGTGCGGGTATCTTATCCGCAATAGGCAAGAAATTCCAAATTCCAAATCTCAAATTTCAAACAGGAAACAATAATCAAGGATCAATATCCAATATCCAAGTGAAATCGCAAGAAATCTCAAATTCCAAACAGGGAACAATATCTATTAGTCAGGCGGGTGGCAAAAGTTGTCTTTTGCGGGTTTTTTTGACTATAATGAGGTTGGAATGTATTTTTGAAGATAATAATTTGAATGGATACAATATTTTGGGTTTTGATTATTATATACACAATTGTCATGTTGGTATTGTTGGCGTTTAATTTATTAACAATCCGACATATTTTGCGATATCGTTTTCGAGGTGACGCCTCAATGGCGGTGCTGGCAGGATATGTGTTAGTAGTGGCTGTATTATTGTTGATCACTACTTTTTCATTAATGGCATTAAGTTGGGCCGGTCGGCCGGGAGGATATTTATGATGAGTCCTTTGGATTTGGATGCGATCCGATTTCCCGGACAGCAATCAGATGAAAGAGTGTGTCTGTTCTTGCGGCGGTATTGGGTGTCATTTTTGTTGTCCTTGTTTGTGGTTGTGCTGATGGTGATTTTGCCAATAATTATGTTGGGTTTTTTTGGATTACTAAATTTTCATTTGCAGGATTTGTTGATAACGTTGTTCAAAGGAATTGATAGTAATTATCCGGAGATTCGAGCCAAACAGATGGAGGTGTTTATGTTTTCCGCATATTATTTTTTTGTAGCCAGTTACTTTTTGATATTGTGGCTGGATTATTATTTTGATATTACGATTGTGACCAATGAGAGGTTGATTGATATTCAACAATCGGGTT
The DNA here is from genome assembly GCA_036795335.1 of Patescibacteria group bacterium. Lineage (GTDB taxonomy): Bacteria > Patescibacteriota > JAHJAL01 > JAHJAL01 > JAHJAL01 > DAIREY01. The sequence continues at coordinate 3,097 of DAIREY010000075.1, read as the reverse complement.
TGTTTAACCGGTCGGTGAGTGAATTGTATTTGCAGCAAATTCAAGATGTGAGTGGCAAGCAAAAAGGTTTTATGCAAAACGTGTTTAATTATGGTGACGTATTGATACAGACAGCTGGAGAAAAAACTTTGTTTGTGGTGGATCATGTCTATAATTGTTATCAAGTGGCACGGCAGGTGATTGATTTGCAAGAAGCGTTGTTTGAGAAGAATCGAAATACTGACGATGCAGTTAAGATTGAATAAATTTCTGCGATGAATATTTTTGATTTGAATATATATGATTATATTTTGCCGGGCAATTTGATTGCCGGGCAGTTGGCATGGCCGCGTGACCGGTCGAGGTTGATGATGGTAAATTTGCAAAATAGAGCAGTAACTACCGATAGATTGTTTGCAAATATTGTGGATTATTTGAATGATGATTATGTCATAGTAAGAAATAATACCAAAGTGTTTCCGGCCCGGTTATGGCTGATCAAAGAAGGGACGGGAGCGATGACAGAAATGTTGTTTTTGCGGGAAAGAGAAGACAATGGTTGGGAGGTAATGAGTAAACGGGCCAAGAAAATTAGGGTGGGTGATGCATATAATTTTAGGCATAAGGGTCGGATGTACAATTGGAAAGTGGTGGGAGTGGGAACAGAAGGGATAAGAATATTGGATGTAGGAATGGATCGAGAAAATTTTTTGAGATTGTTGGATGAGGTCGGTTCAATGCCTTTGCCGCCGTACGTGGAAAAAGTTGATGGTGTGGATTATAAGACGGATTATCAGACAATATTTGCCAAAAACATCGGTTCGGTAGCAGCGCCGACGGCCGGTTTTCATTTTACAAATGATATTGAGGAAAGGTTGAAAGATAAAGGAGTGATAGTGGAGGAGGTGACTTTGCACGTGGGGGCGGGGACGTTTGCGCCGGTGCGAACCGATGATATTCGACAGCACCAAATGCACGAGGAATTTTTGGAAGTGGACAAAGAGGTGATTGATCGACTGAACAAGTGGAAAAAAAGTGGTAAGAAAATTTTGGCAGTGGGCACCACTACCACCAGATTTTTGGAATCGTTGGCGGGAGAGGATGGAAGATTAAGGAGCGAAGATGATCGGCGATCAACCGACTTGTTTGTATATCCCGGGTATAAGTTTCGATTTGTGGATGAAATGATCACCAATTTTCATTTGCCAAAATCCACTTTGCTGATGTTGGTATCCGGGTTTGTTTTTGACAAAGGCGATTTTGAAAAGGAGATGGAAGCGGTGGAGTTTTTGAAGAGCGTATATATGCAAGCGATAAAAGAAAAATTTCGTTTTTATAGTTTTGGTGACGCGATGTGGATTCGAACGAGATAAGTTTTATTTTAAACAAATAAGGATAAAAAATGCGAAAACATCATTTGATTTTATTTGAAGGAGTAGAGATGGGGGGTAAATCTTTTTTGATGGCGCAGATTTATGATGAGTTGGAAAAAAGATACAACCGAACCGGAAAAGTGTTGGATGGTTGTGCTTGGTTTAACGCCGATGTGGGGGTATTTGGAACGGAAAGAGGAGAGGAGTATATTAATCAAAAAATGGAATTGCTGAAATTGATTGATGATCGGCCAGTGATCGTAGAAAAATTTCACTTGTCCGACACGGTGTACAATCGGATGCACAATGAAATTGAAAAGGAATATGCGGCAGTGGAGGATTATTTGTTGGCAATGGGAGCCAAGCTGGTGTTGATGGAAGTGGAACCGCAAGCGGATTTGTTTGCCAAACGGTTGGCGGAGAGATTGAAATCAGTTAGTCACTATGAGAGAATCGCCAACGAGCCGGAGTGGTATGTGCGAATGAGTAGTGAATATGCCAAAGAATATGACAGATCGCGTTTGCCAAAAATGAAAGTGAATATGACTGAAATTGGTGATAGCGATGCTTGGAAAAAGGTGTTGAAATGGATCGGAGAAGAAGAATAAGTGACGGATAAAAATATTGTTAATGTGTTTTTTAGAAATAATTAATTTGTAATTTGATACTTTGTGATAAGAAAAGAATAGTCATTAAGTATCAAAAAAAATGAGAAAAAAAATTGGAGAAATCGGGGCAATAATTTTGATGTTGTTGCCCTTTTTGATAGCCAGAGGACAAGAAAACGAATGGATGGTGACAGAGGTGATGGCCAATGCGGTAGATGAATCGACGGGAGAGTTTTTGGAGTGGCAATATACTGGATCAGAAGAAGTGTATTTAAGCGGATGGACGGTACAAGACAATCAAGAAGAAGATGATTTGGTGGATTTTACCGGAGAATATGATGTGGGAAAAAGCGGTTTGGTGGTGAGTAGTGGTGATTTTTTGTTGATTGTGGATGCGGATTATGCCGGGCAATATAATAGCAATTGGCAGTTATCGGAGACGGATTTGAGTGCGGTGGTGATGGTGACGGTTGCTGATGGAGAGATTGGTAATGGGTTGGGAAATGCCAGTGATGAGGTGGTATTGAAAGACAGTGAAGGAGTGGTGGTGGCGGCAGCAAGTTGGCAGGGTGATGCCGGCAATGGCGTAAGTTGGGAGTTGGTAGGTAGCAGTTGGCAAAAATGTGATTTGGAACAAGGAAATAGTTTGGGATGGTGGCGGGAGGAAATAATTGAAGAAGATAATAACACGGAAGTTGACGAAGAAGACACACAAGACGAGGAAGAAGATGAAGAGTGGGAAAGATTTTGGCAAAGCGGAGAGGATCCAATATTGTTTAATGAATTGTTGATCAATCCGGTCGGGGAAGAAAAAGCGGGAGAATGGGTGGAGCTGAAAAGTTATTGGTCGGAGGAGATTGATTTGGATGGTTGGTGGCTGTGTGATAATAAATGCAATGAACAATCAAAAACAGGCGGCTATCAAATCAGTGACATATCCGTTGGCGAAAATGGTTTGATAGTGATTGAAAGAAATGATTCGCAAATCGCTTTGAACAATGATGCCGACAGCATTTTTTTGTTTGACCCAAATCACGACTTGGTGGCTGGGGTGCAGTATGATATAGAAGTTGGTGAGGGAGAAAGTTTGGCGTGGGATGGGACGTCATGGTTGATAACAAATGAAGTGGCTAAGGG
>DAIREY010000074.1:0-3943 GCA_036795335.1 Patescibacteria group bacterium | reverse complement strand
CTCCCGCTTTCAAATGTTTATTTATATCTTCAAACATAAACATAAACATTTCTTTATTCACTTTGGCTGGTAGATTTGACACCACCACATCATACATTTGATCATCCGGCACTTGCTCCAACATATTTGACAACCACACCTTACCGTTTTTGATATTATTTTTTTCCAAATTTATCTTGGCATAATTCACAGCTACAAAATCCTTGTCAATCATATCTACCCATCCCTCTTGTGCTAACCAACCGGCTACCACTCCTATCGGTCCATACCCACACCCCACATCCAGCACCCGATCGGATGTTGCGATTTTTATTTCCTCGATCAACAACTTCGAACCTTCATCAATTCGCTTGGGACTAAACAAACCCCACGTCGTCTGAAAATCAAAATTCTGTCCGCGCAAATCTACCGACCAATTCAATTCCCTTCCAGATATTTTTTCGACATTATTTTTCTTCACCTGCTTTCTTCTCCTGTTTTTTCTCCGCCAAAACCACCGCTTTATCAATTTTAGCAAACAATGGTTTCACTTCCTTGGCAATCGCAAACTCATCTTGTTCTTTCCAATTCCATTGATTAGACCCTACTTCCGCTTTTACCTCATCGACCCCCAACATCTGCCGCAATTTATCCATCGCCACCGGCATATAAGGATACAACAAAATTGATAGTGCATTTAAAATCTGTAACAAATTATATATGTAATAATATGCCTTTTGCTTATCTTCTTTGACCACCACCCAAATTTGACTATCATTAAAATATTTATTGCCCGCAAAACCCAAACTCATAATTTCCATCAAAGCCATTTTATTTTCCGCTCGGTCAAAACACCGGCTGCTTTCTTCATATACTTCTTTTATTTTTTTTACTATTTCATCATCCAAATCCGGTTTATCCGGTTTTATTCCTTCGACAAAATGTTTGTTATAAAACATCAAAGTACGATTTATCAAATTGCCGATATTAGCAATCAACTCATTGTTTACCGCGTCGATAAAAGCTTCCCAAGTAAAATCTGCTTCTTTATTTTCCGGCAAAATTGAAGCAATATAATACCGAACTTCATCCACCCCAAACTCATCTGCCAATTCCATCGGCGAAATTGTCCAGTTGCGACTCTTGCTAAATTTCTTACCCTCCAAATTCATGAACTTACTCGTCACCACATTGTAAGACAGCACATACTTTTTATCCGCCCCCAACAATTGTGCCGGCCACATCAGAGTATGAAAAACCAAATTGTCCTGTCCCAAGAAATAATAGTGTTTTGCTTCCGAATTTTCCCACCATTCCCGCCAATCACTGCTCTGTCCGGCAAATTTATTATAGATGACATCGCTATCATCGCCTTCTCTTTCCGACCATTCTTTGGCTGCCGACAAATAACCGGTTACGGCGTCAAACCACACATAAAATCGTTTTTTCTCCATATTTTCCAAATGCCACTCGGCCGGTATCTGCTGCATCGGCAATTCCACTCCCCAATCCATATCACGTGTTATCGCCCGAGACTGCAAACCTTCTTTTATCCAACCTTTCGCTTCCGCATACACCCATCTTCGCCACACCCCTTTATGCTTATCGACAAACTGTTCGACTTCCTGGTTCAATTTAGACAAATTCAAAAAATAATGATCAGATTCTTTCAAACTTACTTTTGTACCGGAAATTTTGCTGATTGGATCAATCAAAGTACCAGATTCAATCATTTTGCCACATTTTTCACACTGATCACCCCGCTGTTCCTTTGCCTGACAATACGGACAAATCCCTTCTACATAGCGATCCGGCAAAAATCGATCTTCTTCTGCTGAGTAATACTGCCACTGTGATTTTTTTTCAATATATCCATTATTTAATAGTTGCAAAAACATTTCTTGAACGGTCTCGGCATGATTTTTTGTCGTTGTTTTGGTGTACAAATTATAACTCAAACCATACTTATTAAACAAAGCTACATCTTTCGGATGATATCTATCCACCACTTCTTCGTTGGATATACCCAGTTTAGCCGCTTCCAAAGTAATCGGCGTACCAAAACAATCGGATCCGGACACCATCAAAACGTCATCGCCTCTCAAACGAAAATACCTGGCCATAATATCAGCCGGCAACAAATATCCGGCCAAATGTCCCACATGTTGATCACCGTTCACATATGGCCACGCCACTCCGATATATATTTTCTCTGATTTCTTCATATAGATTTGCCAAAAAATAGTTTCACCAAATATTATATCCAATTTTTTAGTAAAAGAAAAAAATCTCACTCTCTACGTATCAGTTGATATTTATTTTTACCTTGTGATTTCACTTGGATATTGGATATTGAAAATTGACCCTTGTTTCCGGTTTGAAATTTGGAATTTAGGACTTCTTGCGATTTTCATTGCCTATTGCATATTGGATCTTGCGTATTGTTATTGTTTGAAATTTCTTGTGCCTAAATTGATCATTGGATATTGATCCTTGTATATAGTCGCAGATAAGATACCCGCACAAGGCGGGTATGACAAAATTAGTTAATTATTTTTTTCCTTTGCGATTCGTTTGGAATTTGAAATTTGAGATTTGTAATTTCTTGCGATTTCATTGCATATTGCATATTGCGTCTTGTATATTATTACGAATGAGATACCCGTAATCGCTTCGCTCATGTCTTTTCGGGTATGACAAAATTAGTTATTGTTTAATTTTTTCCTCAATTATTTTTATATCATTCCAATCTTTTTCTCTCCCCTTTATTTTTTTCCACTTCACCACATCTTCCAACCTTACGAAACGATATCCGTCAATAATATCCGCCCGTTCGATTAACATTTTTGCGTCCCATTCTCCCGGATGCCATCCATAGAAAAACTCAATCTCCACTCCATCAACTATTTTTTTGATACATTCATCACCACTAACTGCCACTGCTACCTCGTTATCTTTCCTCAACTGTTCAAAAACTTCTTCCTTTACCAACAAATCCAAATCATGAAAATCCCGCCAACCACGCACACACATCGGTCCACTACCAAATACTGCAAACTGGTCCTTGTCCAATCCAATTTTTTGCAATATTGATATAATTTTCGTCTTATTATCCATCTTTTGTTACTCCGCTTTTCCCAAAGTCGCTTGCCCTTCTTGCCAATTTACCGGACACAAATCACCGGTTTGATAAGCTTTTAACAATCTTAGCAATTCCTGCGGACTGCGACCAACATTTAAATTATTGACTACTATACTTTGTAATACTCCATCTCCATCAATCAAAAATGCTCCCCGCAAACTCATTCCGTCAGTATGCAAGACTTGATAATCCATTGAAATTTGTCTGGTAATATCTGACAACAATGGAAACCCCAAATCTTTGATTCGCTGATCTTTTTCCGCCCACGCTTGATGAGCATAGACCGAATCCACACTAACACCTACAATTTGGCAATTGTTTTTGGCAAATTCTTCTCGCATTTTGCCCAAAGCATACAACTCAGTCGGACACACAAAAGTAAAATCCAAAGGATAAAAAAACAACCAAACCCACTTACCTCGAAAATCGCTTAACGAAATTTGATTGTTTAAAGTATTGTTAAAATACGCCGACGCGGTAAAATCCGGTGCCATATTACCAATTTTCAAATTATTATTTTCCATCTTATTAATATTAAAAAAAATAAAAATAGCCAATACAATCATATTTTATCAAAAAAATCATAGTTTGACGCAACTAATAATAATCACTTGCAACAAATTACGCACTTAATGCGTAAGAAAATATAGAGTACAATATAATTACTTATGAAATACAAACTCAACCTTCAAACCAAAATACTGATTGTTGCTATTGCAATGATTATCATTATTTTGTACATCTTCAACGACAGCCTCACCAACATCTTATCAAATTTTCTCAACCAATACGGGTATATTGCTTTCACAATCTCCGCCGGTA
>DAIREY010000073.1:0-3953 GCA_036795335.1 Patescibacteria group bacterium | reverse complement strand
AATATTGATCTTCTCTTTACCCATAACATTTTCCATCATCCAATTCCAACCTTTTTTCACCAACGCCAATTGATCATCCGGATTAATAAACATTATTTCCACATTTTTCACTACCGGCGATAAATTTTTTGTATCAGAATTTAATATCAATGAATACTGCGCATATCGCGCCTTTTGATCAAACATAATCGGATTCTCGGCCACCAAAGTCTTTTCATCATCCAGCATTTTTTCCAACTCCACCGATTGCCAATCCGACCATTGTTCATTATCAGCACTCACTCTCACTGACATCTCCACTGATGTACCGACTGGCGTCTCGGCTTTCATTTTCACCCCGACCATCCAAAAATCAAATTCCGATTTCTTTGCATCCGAAACATAGCTCAATATATTTTGATCAACCGGAATCATCAAGCTACCTTCCCCCAAATTATTTCCCGCCCACCCGCTGCTCAATACATTAGCTTGGCTCACAGCAAAACTATCATCGACTTTTCGATCGACTTTCACCTGCACTCCACTTTCTGCCATACCATAGGTCATTATTCCCAAGACAATAATCACTGTCAACAAAAACAAACTGATCAATCTGGCCGACCAAGTTAGAAATAAATTATTTTGCATATTTTTTCTCATTTTTTATTTTTATTTTTCCCAAAATTTTATCATTTATTTTTTATCAATTACCAATTTTCTACCAATAAATTATGGTTTATTTTTTCTTCATTCATAAATCTAACTATTGTATCAAATAAAAATATTGATGTAAAGCACTTTTTCCCAAAAACTTTCTATTTGTTTTCTTCAACTGTCAAAAAATACTGTATAATACAAATGTACAAGTATTTAAAAAAATCAAAAAAATAACCATATTTTTTTGACAACCAATATTTAATAAATAACCAAAAACAATGTCCACACCCAACCCCAATCCTTTTTCTCAACTTTTCCAAAAATACACTTCCACTCCTCCGGAGAATCACCAGGCCGGCAAAGACGAAGACGGCCAACTGATAGTCGACATGTCTGAAGACGACGAATCATATTTTATTACCGCTCCGGCCGCCGGCGTCCAACCGGAGGATTTAGAAATTGAGCTCAACGATGATTACATCATTATCAAAGGCAGTCGCCGTCAAGACAACACACCTCACAACCGGCATTATCTCTTCCAAGAATGCTATTGGGGCTCTTTTACTCGCCAAATCGATTTTCCCACCACTACCGATTCCGAAAAAGCCGTCGCCACTTTCAAAGAAGGTATGCTACACATCTCCATTCCCAAAGCCAAGTCGCAAAAAACCCGCACCCTCAAAATCAAAACGATTTAACATACAGACCCAAACTCGCCTCCGCCACCTGATATTATGTAATACTCAAATCACTAAATAGCTTTATGTTTTCATAAAGCTATTTATTAAATTATTTTTCGCCTTGATTTGTCACCCAAAATTTGTCATCATAAAATCTAAAACTGATTTTTAGTTATCTATTATTCAAAAAATACAATTCATCCATATTTTTGCCAATGAAAACCAAAACCACAATTACCAAAGCCGTCATTCCCGCCGCCGGCTATGGTACCAGATTTTTGCCCGCCACCAAAGCCAGCCCCAAAGAGATGATGCCCATCGTTGACAAGCCAATTATCCAATACGTAGTCGAAGATGCTGTTTCAGCCGGAATTACCGACATCGTCATTATTACCGGCTGGCAAAAAAGAAGTATCGAAGACCATTTTGACTATCCATTTGAATTGGAAAAAAAGCTGGAAAACTCCGGCAAACTGGCCGAGCTGGACGAAATTCGTCAAATTGCCGATCTGGCCAATTTCTACTACATTCGTCAAAAAGGACCGCAAGGTAATGCCACTCCCATTTGGAACGCCCGTCACATCATCGGCAACGAACCTTTTCTTGTCCTATGGGGCGATGATTTTATCAAAGCATCACCCACCCGCAGTCAACAACTTGTCAAAGCATACAAAGAACATCCGGGTAGTGCTATTCTTGGCAGCCTTCGAATGAATCAACCGGCTGACTACGAACGCTATGGCTATGCCAAAGGTCAAGAAATCAAAAATGGCCTTTTGCAAATCGAGCAAGTCATTGAAAAACCGGGTATTGGCAAAATCGACTCCGACTACGCCCTGATCTCCGGCTATTTGTTTGAACCAGAAATTTTCAACGCCATCGAACAAGCCATGTTCAATTTGGAAAAAGAAGGCGTCGAGCGTGAACTTCATTATATCGATGCTCTCAATATTTTGCTCGCCCAACAAAAAACCTGTTATGCTCTGGAAATCCAAAATGGCCGCTACTACGATTGCGGCAACAAATTGGAATATCTCAAAACCGTCGTCGAATTTGGACTTTTGCATCCGGATATTGGCCCGGACTTTCAGCAATATATCAACAACCTCCGATTCTAACTTTTGTTACACCAACTATTTTTTAAAACTCCTTTGACATATCAAATTTTTTTTGTTACAATAAACAGATTTATATCAAATATCAAATCTCAAACATAACAATTTAATACTTCTAAATTTAAACTTTGCAATTTGTTTGTGATTTGGAATTTCTCACATATCGCACAATCCTCCACTTAAATATCGAATATTGTCACTTGAAACTTGACTTTAATCCTTTGCGCTTCGTTTGGAATTCGGAATTTGGAATTTCTTGCGATTTTAATTGCATATTACATATTGAATCTTGCATATTATCTCTAACTTCTTAGCCAATGTCTCTCTCAAAAAAAATATCTCTCACTCTTTTATTCTCCCTTCTTACCACCATCACCCTCACCGGCTCCAGTTGCCAATCCACCTCCACTCCTGACGATCCTTGTGCCGATGCCCCCGACGGCAATTGTTCTACTCCTGTCACCCTCACTATCTGGCATCCTTTCGAAGATCGCGACATCTACGATTCAGTCATCGCTGATTATGAAGACAAATATCCCAATGTCACTATCGCTTACAAAAAAATGGAATATGACACCTACGAAAAAAATCTGGTCAATGCCCTGGCTGCCGGCGAAGGTCCGGACATTTTTCAGATCCACAACGACTGGCTACCCAAACACTACGACAAAATTTCCCCTATGCCCAAAGAAATCATGACTCTCGATGAATACAAATCCACCTACGTCGATGTCGCCGTTGACGACTTCATCTATCAAGACAACATCTATTCTCTCCCTCTCTATGTCGATACTCTGGCTCTATATTACAACACCAAACTCCTCGAAAAAAATAATATTTCTTCCCCACCCACCACCTGGCAACAACTGGTTTCATACGTTCATCAAATCACCGAAAAAACCACCAATGGGCAAGACATTCTTACTTCCGGCGTTTCGCTCGGTACCAGCAACAACATCAATCGTTCTTCTGATATTCTATACGCCATGATGCTACAAAAAGGCACGCTCATGACCTCGCCCGACAATGCCAGCGCTACTTTCGCCTTGTCTACCGAAAAGATCACCGGTGAAGATTTTTATCCCGGCACTGAATCACTCGATTTTTACACCAGCTTCGCCAATCCCAACAACGTCAATTATACTTGGAACAACAAAATGCTCGGCTCGCTCGAAGCCTTTGAAAAAGGCTACACCGCCATGACTATCAATTATTCCTACCAACAAGCCAATATTGATAAATTCAAAAGTCCCGATGTCCGTTACAAAGTCACTTATCTGCCTCGCATCGAAACCACTGATGACCCAATTTCTTATGCCAACTTTTGGAGTGAATCGGTCAACAAACAAAGCAAATACTCCGCTTGGGCCTGGCATTTTATTAAATATATGTCAGAAAAATCAGATCTTATCAATACGCGCTCCGGCCACCCCACCGCTATACGCAAAGTAGCTTCCAACCGCAACAATATCTTCAACGAACAATCTCTGTATGCCAAAAGTTTCTACAAAGTCGATTCCGA
>DAIREY010000072.1:0-3971 GCA_036795335.1 Patescibacteria group bacterium | reverse complement strand
TTTCATTGCATATTGCATATTGTGTCTTGTATATTGTCACGAATGAGATCCCCGCACATAAGCGGGGATGACAAAATAAGCTACTATTTATTTTTACTCTGCGATTTCATTGCATATTGCGTATTGGATCTTGCATATTGTTAGTGTTTGGAATTTCTGGCGATTTCACTTGGATATTGGATATTGACCCTTGATTACGCTCTTCCTAAATATTTACCATCTCTGGTATCCACCATAATTTTTTCACCTTGATTGATAAACAATGGCACATTTATTGTAGCGCCGGTTTCGATAACTGCCGGTTTGCTACCGCCTTGAGCGGTATCGCCTTTTACGCCCGGTGGTGTTTCGGTCACTTCGTATTCCACCTTGATTGGCAGATCAATCCCGATCGCCCTTTCCTCATATTTCATCAACTCCACTTGCATTCCTTCTTTGATAAAATCAATTTTTTCTCCAATCATTTCTTGCGGAATTTCAAATTGTTCGTAGGTTTCTGAATCCATGAAATAAAAAATATTTCCATCTTTGTATAAATATTGTGCTTTGGCCCTTGGCACCTCCGCTTCTTCAAACCTTTCGTCACCGCGGAAAGTTTTATCAATAATTGCCCCGGAAATTAAATTTTTTAATTTTGTGCGTAAGACAGCTCCACCTCTGGCTTGTTTGCTGTGCTGATAGCTCAAGACTTCGTGTGGTTGACCATCCAGCATAAACTTTACGCCATTTTTTAAATCAGTTAATCCCAACATATATTTTTACTTAAACGTTGGACTCTTTTGTTGCATCCAACACAAATAAACCATTAATTTCTATTATAAACTTCATATCAAAAAAGAGCCAATAATTTGGTCTTTTTTGATTGTATTTCCTTTCCTTATTTTTATTGAGTGTAATAAGGCATTAAAGCTAAAAATCTAGCTCTCTTAATCGCCCGTGTTAATTTGGATTGTTCTTTTCTATTCAATCCGGTGCGGCTAGCCGGTTCAATTTTGCCATAATAACTGGTGAATTTTTTCAGTAATTCAGTATTTTTGTAATCAAAATAACTAACGTTCAAAGATCTTAATTCGTCTTTGGAAATCTGTTCGTTATTGTTTGTTTGTTCTTTATTCATAATTGAAAAAAATATTTATCTAAAAAATAAGTTTTATTATGCCTTGCCAACGATCATCTTAGAATGGAATATCGTCGATGCTGATATCATCCGGATTATTGCTGCCTTTACCTTCATCGGCAAACGGATTGTCTGACGAAGAATTTGGTACATTATTATTTCCGCTGGCATATTTATCGTCGTTATTTATCGGCATATTATCAATCGGCGGTCCGGCGGTAACCGGTGGCGTGTAAGTTTGTCCAAAGTTACCCCCAGATTGATTACTATTACTTGAATTTGGCATATTACCGGTTGATTGTCCGCCACCCAAAAATTGAAAATTTTCGACAATTATTTCCGTCCGTTGACGCTTGACTCCATCCGGCCCCTCCCAGCTTTGTGTCTTCAGTCTTCCTTCCACGAACAACGGATTTCCTTTTTTGACATATTGGTTTATAGTTTCCGCCGGTTTTCCCCATACCACCACGTTGTGAAATTCCGCTTCTTCCCTTCTTTCACCTTCGGGCGTATTCCATCTCCGATTGGTAGCCATGCCAAATGATGCTACCGGCTGACCGTTTGGAGTATATTTCAACTCCGGATCGCGAGTCAGATTACCCATAATAAATACTCTATTCAAACCTAACATATTATATTTACCTCAAAAATAGCGCAAATTAAATATTATAAAATTTCATTTAATTTTTCATCAATCAGTTTGTCAATTTCTTCTTTTGATTTTTCTTTACTTTTCTCGTCTTTCTTTGGCGCAACTTCTTTTTTTGATTCTTTGGCTTCTGTCTTTTCTTCTTTTTCTTCTTTCTCTTCTTTCTCTTCTGCGTCTTTGACCTCGGTTTTTACTTTTTCTTCTTTTACTTCCATGTTTTTTTCTTCTTCATGTGTCTTAGGTGATTTCTTTTCCGCTTTAGCGGACTTGATTGTTTCTTCTACTTCTATTTTCGTTTCAATCTTTTCTTCTTTTTCCTTCGCTTCTTTGGTGGATTTTTCCATCGCTTCCGTCTGTTGTTCCATGTTATACCCGGGTTCATTATCAAGATTTATCAACAAGTATCTCATCGAACCGTCGATCAATCGCATCTTTTTTTCAAATTCGATCATTTTGTTCGGCTCAAGCGTCATAATTGTAAACATATAGAAACCGTGGTTTTGTTTGTTTATTTCGTAAGCCAATTCTTTCTGTCCCCACACTTCTTCTTTGACGATTCGTCCGCCCAAATCACCAATCAAAGTTCGGACTTGTCCGATCACTGATTGAATTTCTTCGTCTTTTTTACCTTCACACTCAATAATATGAGCCAATTCGTATTTGTGCATAACAAAACTCCATTACCTTATGAATTTTACCCTTTGGACCGCAAATAAATATTGTATTTCGCCAAAAGGAAGATAAATAAATTATTCACTAAATTTTAACCTGCATTTATTCTATCTAAGATTTTATCGAAATGCAAATTAAAAATACCTTAACACCAAATAAACAAAAATTTTATTTATATTTTCTTCCACAAGAAAATTTAGAAAAAAGAGCTATAATAAACTTGCTTTATTATCAATCATTATCACACATCCAATGGAAAACTTAATTATTATTGGTTCGGGACCGGCCGGCATGACCGCTGCCATTTATACTGCCCGGGCTGATCTCAATCCTTTAGTGGCGGCCGGAGTACAATGGGGCGGTTTGCTGATGTGGACCACACATATTGAAAATTTTCCCGGTTTTCCCGAAGGAATTATGGGACCCAATTTAATGGCCGATATGAAAAAACAGGCTGAGAAGTTTGGTGCCCGATTTGTTATCGAAAATATCACCGACGTAGATTTATCTGGTCAAATCAAACGCATCAAAATTGGTGACGAATGGCACGAAAGCAAAGCGGTGATCATTTCCTCGGGTACCAAGCCGCGTACTCTTCGATTGGAACGAGAGAAAAGTTTGATTGGGCGAGGTTTATCGGTTTGTGCCACTTGCGACGCCGCTTTTTATCGGGACAAACAAGTTATCGTGGTTGGCGGAGGAGATAGCGCGATGGAAGAAGCCAACTTTTTGACCAAATTTGTCGCCAAAGTCTATCTGATTATCCGCGAAGATAAGCCTATGGCCAGTCCGATTATGTTTACTCGAGCCAAACAAAATCCCAAGATCGAAATTTGGTTCAACCATGAAGTAGTTGAATATGTCGGGCAAGACAAACTGGAAGGAGTACGTGTTATTAATAACAACTCCAATGCGATTTTGGATTTGCCGATCGACGGCTTGTTTTTTGCGATTGGCCAAGAACCGACCACAGCCATTTATAAAGGTCAATTGGCTACCGACGAAGCCGGCTACTTGATCAAAAATCCGGACAACAGTATGTCCAATCTGGACGGCGTATTTATTGCCGGCGACATTTCTGATCGTATTTATCGGCAAGCCATTGTGGCCGCCGGCGAAGGCGCCAAAGCCGCCCTCGATTGTATTCGTTGGTTGGAAAGACAGGAATAATGAATCATATTGCATACCAAAAATTATCGTTGGAAGATCAGCAAGTAACAAAATTGATTGCAGAAATAAAAAGTATCAAAGCAAATAACAAATTAATTTCCGATGCCGACCTAATGCAAATTTTATCTACTCGTGCCGACATAGATCAGATTAATCTAGCTTTGGCATTATCACAACATCATTTGTCATAAAAAAAGTTAGCTCAATCGGTTGAATTTCATTTCTCGTTTATCTAACGTCGTTAAGCATTAAACTAAATAAAAATTGTTTATTTATCGCATAGTAGTGAGTTTGCAAAACAAACCGCTCTTTTTGAATCTTAAAAAGCTTGCAAAAATATTCAAAAATTAGTACAATAATAAG
>DAIREY010000071.1:0-3986 GCA_036795335.1 Patescibacteria group bacterium | reverse complement strand
TATCAGATATCTTTCTTGATGCAAAAATATTACTTCGGATACGAGATATCAACTTGGATTGATGATCAAGCATACAATCAAGATTTTGCCGATTGGCAAAAATTCTTAGCTTCCTTTCATTTGAGTACTCAATTTGACATCTCCAGTTATAATGATTTGGAAATTTTCGGTGATGAGAATCTGACCATATATTCTTGGCCAAACAAAATCAGTCCGGATGAAAAAAACCAAATTGAGAATTTGTTTCGTCAAAGTATTGAAGCAATCAATCAAAAATTGTTGATCAATTATACCGGCCCGTTGGAAGTATATCTGTACCCAGATTGGGATACCTTCTATAAATACACATTGGCTGGAAACAGTTTTTCCGATTGGCAAAATCCGCAAATGCATATTGTCTATGAAAATGCCAACAGTCATCAAAGCTTTGGATATGAAACAACCAAAATTATTTATCAAAAAATGTTTAGCCAAGTAAAAGAGCCGTTGGTGATCGAAGGAGTGGCGGTTATGCTGGACCAAACCGGTCGTGATTATTTGGCTCTAATGAAAAACAATTCATTTATACCTCTGGCGAACTTGGTGGGTGTAAATTGGGATTTGACAAATGGCGATATCAAATACTATGAAGCCGGTCTTTTTAGCCAATATTTGATTGATCAATACGGCATTGATTTGTATTCAAACTTATCAAATGAAAAAGAGTTTCCGCTCGGATATCAGAATGTTTATCAAAAAACTTTGCCGGAGTTGGAAAATGAATTTAGAATGGCCGTTGGTCTATAGTTCATATTAACTATTTTATCTCCCTTTCCTCCTCAAGTCTTGAGGAGGTTTTTTTATCCGAATGCAAATTAACAAATATGCAAATATTTGTTTTATCAATTCCATAAACGTTTTTGATGGCTTTTTGTATTTTTTGATCAACAATTTTATTGACCAAAAATGCTAAATTAGTTACATTGATTTGAAGTATCTTTTTTTCAAAAAAAATATTCAAAACAAAAATACAAAAAATGCTATATAACTATTTTATTCAATTTGGTCCGTTTTTCTCCTGGGTGGGTTTGTTTTGTGGGTTATTTTTCTTTATATATTCGGTGCGATATTACGTTGTTTCTATTTTAGTATTGATGAAGGATCAAAAAGCGTTGCAAGAACATGTTGCCGCCGAATCAAAACGCACTCATCTTGGTTTTGTCATTACACGTGTCGAAATGAAAAAACACCTGATAGCTAAGATGCGCCGTTTGACTCGCCGCGCCAAAGATATGCAATTTAAAGTTACTCGCGTCAAAACCGAATTGTTGATCAATGAAATTAAGCCGAGCGAAGCCGGTTATGTAACCAAGAAAATCAGTTTGGGTGGAAATGTCCGATATCAGAGATTGCTTGCCAAACTGCGTCGCATTTACTGGGAAATCAAAGTAGAAAAAAATAAAATAATAGTTCATCCCGCTCGTTTGGGCATCCGTAAAAGACTACATGCTTTGCTAATCTTGATCATGAAAAAAGCTAGCTACGAAGAAGTAAGAAATGTTTTGCAAGCTGGTTTGTCTTTGCTGCAATCATATTTAACCGGACAAAAAAGTTTAACAGTATCTCATCGTCAAATTACACCAAAGACAAGTCAACTGGCTCAATGCAATTTTTCCGCACAATATCTGGGATTTCGCCAATCTTTGGTTGGTTCTACCAGCCTTCTTAAAAAAATGGCGATCAAACATAAACGACTGATAAATAAGGATAGTATCGATATAGTCGATGATCCAGCTTTTCAGCCGTTTATTTCGTTGCATTTGGCTTTTTATAATGAAGAAAATGTGGCCGAAAGATGTATTGAAGCTTGTTTGGCCCAGGATTATGAACAATATGAAATTGTGATTGCTGACGACTCCAATGATCGCACGCCGGAAATTATTGCCAAATACGCTAATCATCCTAAAATCAAAATCGTGCGACGTGATAATCGCGTGGGTTACAAAGGAGGAGCGCTCAAAGCAGCGATTGCCGCTACCGATCCGCGTGCTGTCTTTATCACTGTTTATGACGCCGATTTCGTACCACCGCCAAACACACTGAAAATGTTTATGCGAGAATTTTATCATCAAAATGGCAATACCTTAAAACTAAACGATTCAAACAGAAATTTGGCAGCAATTCAAGGTTACCAGTGGCATGTGCTAAATAAAGATGAAAATTTTGTAACAGCCGGAATCCGGTTTGGTTTTGCCGGTGGATATATGGTGGAACGAGTAGCACAACAGTTTTTTGGTGCAATGAAAATGATTGCCGGTAGTGTCTTTGTTATTCGCCGCGATGTGATGGAAAAATTTACATGGCAAATGCCCGACGGCTATACATCGATTGTGGAAGACTGGAATCTGACCATTCGTATGTATCTTGAAGGTTGGAAAATCGGTTATACACCCGACATCAAAGTACCAGCGGAGTGTGTTAATTCTTTGCAAAGATTGTCCAAACAACAAATTCGCTGGGCGGAAGGTCATACTTGGAATGTTAAAACATATTTTTGGCGCGTGATGACTACCGCCAAAATGACTCTGATGGAAAAACTGGAATTTTTGTATTATGGTCCGTTTTATTTGCAATCATCATTTTTTATCATCGGTACGATCGGTTGGATTGTGGGTGAACTGATTTTTCATGCCAAAGTTCCCGGTTGGACTGCAACATTGGGCTGGAGCTTGGTGTTCACCAATCTCATGGCATTGCCGGTGATGTGTGTGTCCGGAATTGTATTGGAAAGAGGGGAAAATCGTGATTATAATATTTTACCATTTCTAACATTCGTAAATTATATTATTCCTTCATTGGCCTACGCTTCCATTCGCGGTTTGTTCGAAAAACATGAAAGCGGCTGGGTGCGAACCAAAAAAACCGGTTCGATCACTGATGGCGTGATTGAAGGCAAAATGGCTGGTAGCAAGGAAGAATTGGTGGAAAAAAACGTTGAGATTTTTAAAGAAGGGTTAGAAAAAGCAGCCAAGCAATACAATGCAGCTCATCCTTTATACAACGTCTCACCGACCCTAACGGAAGAATTGCAGAAAAAAGGTCGCTTGTGGATTGAATTAAAACGTGTGCCTCGACTTGGTTTTATCATTATATTAATTATGGCCATCGCTTTGGGCTCGTTGGGATATTTGGCTTCCACTCAAGTGACTATGGCGAGCGCGGACGTATTGTATCTCAATTCTCCCGCTTATCTAAGTGCAAATTACGCCAATTCTCCCACCAATGTCGCGATCGGTCCTAATAACACTTCTTATTCTTGGTATTCAGACGTTTGTCCATCGGGCGATGATGCAGGTGGCGTGGCAGCCGGTAATTACTCGGCATATTTAGTTTTAAATCAAAAACCAACTGTCGATAAAGTATATGCTCTTTCAGTAGGACATGTTGATGTGAATGGCGGCGATTATCAAGCGATTACTTCCACTACATTGACAATTAACCAATCCACTCCCAATACTCTTTCCATAAATCTCGGCAACGGCCCATCGGTTGTCTGTACCAAAGAAAATAAGCGTAAATTAATTTTTACCATTCAATATTTGTACGCTACCAGTCAATGCGACCAGGGCTGTAACGAATTAGCTTTTAACAACGACGAAGTCGGTTTGACTAAGACGAATCTATCTTCAAGGATTGAAAACAATAATAGCTCATCAATGATTTCTACAATTGCCAATATGCTTCCAAAAGCCAAAGCGGTGGTAATGCCCTGCAATCAAGAAATGTGCTATTACATCGATGATATTACATATTTCGCCACTTATTCATTATCCAAATCTGGCACTTTTCCACAATATGGCTCGACTGCCGACCAAGTGACAGTTACAAAATATTCGCCACGCTCAACCGGATATATTGACATTCCGCTTAGTTTTGAATATGTGCCGGACGAATTGAGCGATCCAAATATTTCGATCGATTTTGATGATTTGGATTTGCAAGGCGAC
>DAIREY010000070.1:0-4016 GCA_036795335.1 Patescibacteria group bacterium | reverse complement strand
TTTGGTTTGGACTTTGTCGTCGACGAACAAACCGGACAACATTACTTTATCGAATGCAATCCCCGCCTTACCGCTTCCATCCCTATGATTACCAAACTACAAATTCAACAAGATGAAGTTCCACTTCTTGCGCTCCACTTGCTCGAATTTTTATCATTATCATATCAACTCGATCCGTCAGTTGTCGAACAAATCAACCAGCATCCCGATCATGGATCCCAAATTATTTTCCGCAACACCTCTTCTGAACCAATTTCCACCCCCATCCACTATCCATCCGGCATTTACTCCACTTCTCATCCAGTCACTGATATTTTCCAACTTCAACAACTCGTTTCTCAACAATCCGACCAAATCCAGTTCATAAGAAATGGTCAAGACATTTTGGATATTCAAAAAAAGAATGAATTTCTCATTCTCTGTGAACCATCTGACAAAATCATTTCCCCGGCTATCGAATATCTTCGCATTCAATCTTTGGTCTGATCTTTTTTGTCTTTGACAGACACAATCAAAGCTTGCACCATCTGTGGATTGGCCACATCACGAAAACAAATATTTTCCCCACTGGAAGCAGTCAAAATATTCACTTGACCATAATTAAAAATAGTTTGCCAAATCCCTTTTACCTCATACGTTGTGTCCTGTACATTTACCAACTCCGCCTCCGACACCACTCGATGAAACAATGTTCTTTGATCAAAATTTATCACCCTATAATTAGTCAAAATATACACATCCCAACGCCATATCAAAAAATGATAAGTTAAGTAACTCAATCCCACCAAAAAAATCAAAAAACCCAACGACAAAATCAAAGTACCCAACAATGCCTGATAATACAATATTGTCATCGACACCAACAAAAATGGCAAAAATACAAGCACCGGTCGCACAAAACTAATCCAGTGTTTAAAATACACCTTTACCAGCTGTTCTCCTTTTTTTTGTCCGCGAAAACTCATATCATTTTTCATACTTTTTTTCCTACATTCATAATTTATCACATCCATTGATAAAATTTAAAGCCGGTACAAAACCGGCTTATCTATTTTAATCTTCTGCCATCTTTACTCCTCCCACGGCAAATCTGCCGTTATACTTCTTATCCCCCCGCAACCATTCATTGTTGCATGAATGGCAAAGAAGCAAATGGGTGTCGATATACGCCATTGTCATCCTTGACAACCAACCGTTTTTGTATTCTTCCATCACCTCTTTCACCTTTTCACACAAATCACCATTGGCAGAAAAAACCATTTTTTCTTTTTTTTGCATTTGTTTACGCGCTTCCTGTTCTTTTTCGTGACAGGCATTACACATCCCCAAATGCTCAACGAACAAGGCTTTCACTATTTCCGATATTTCATTATTTATATAATCATAAATATAACCTTCCACCACCCCACATTTATGATTACTTTTTAAAAAATAATACTCCACCAAATCATTATTTTTCTTCAATTCGACTCTGACTTCATTTTTATTCATCATCGTCTCCTTGATAGAAATATAACAATCATTGCACTCTGAGGTATGACACAACAAAGCACACACCTCTCCCTCCGACAATCTGTCGGGGTAATCTTTATATAACCTAGCCATCTCTTCCGTGATATGGCCATCAATGGAAAATAAATTTGACATTTTTTCTCCTTTCCTTTTATTTATCAAATTTGCCTTTCCATTATTTTTTGCGAAGACAATCGCCCCCTTTTTTTAATATACTTTTCTTCAACAATTATGTCATTTTCCCAATAATTATCAAGGTTTTTTTCAACATCAAATGCTCTTGGCAGGAATCGAACCTGCATCTAGGGCTTAGGAGTCCCTTGTTCTATCCATTGAACTACAAAAGCTTAAAAAATCAAAGTACTACATTTATCATAGTACTTTGATCGGTATTCTAAAATCAAATTCTTTCTCTCTTTATTTCTTTTCCTCACCTTCCGCTGCTTCCTCTTCTTTCTTGCCTTTCTCTTCCACTTCTACTTTGTCCAAATTCTCTGTCACTTCCTCATTCAATGCCGCTAATTCTTCTTCACTACGTGGTTCCAGGACAGAAGCGATAACTTCTTCCGGTTCACGATCCACTTCTACACCTTTTGGCAAAACCAAATCTTTGACTCGGATGATATCATCAAATGTCTTCAACGAATCCAAGCTAACTTCAATTACTTTTGGCAAATCTCCCGGCAAACATGTCACTTCTATTTCATCTAAACCGGCATTCAAAATACCACCCAAATCTTTGACAGCTACCGACATACCCACAAATTCCAAAGGAATCTTGGCTGAAATTTTTTCATCCATTTTCACTCGCAAAAAATCAACATGTTCGACTTCATCAGTCACGGCATCAAATTGCACATCATGAATCAAAACATTATCTGTATTGTCATCAGTTTTTAACTGCACAATTGTATTGCCACCGGCAGTTTTAAACAGCCGACCAAACTCGCTCTTATCAATTTTCAAATTTACATTGTCTTTACCAGCACCATACATAACAGCTGGAATAATACTTGTTTGCCTTAGCTCGGTCAAATTTTCCGCTTTGGCATCACGAACTTTGGCCATCAATACTACTTTATCCATAATATTCGATTATTAACATATAACATCACCCACCCATAATATCACACTTATCCTAAACATTGCAAAAAATAACATCAAACAATGTTTTGACTACTACACCTTTGCCTGTACTGTTAGAACAAACGGTCATCATTTTTTAACAACTCATGCACTTCCAAAATATCATCAAAACTAATCGGATTATTACTTTTGATTTTCTGATTAGGCTTTTCTTGTTTATTATCAAAAAACAAGTCTATTTCATCCAAATCCGGTACAATGTTATTGGCGTCAACATTCATTACTGAAGCCACAATATTTACTCCACAACTTTCGCATTGCATTTTCAAAAAATAAGCGCCTTCTCCACCGGTTACCATTTCCAAGTCCTGATCTACAAAACTATGACCGCACTTGGGACATTTCATAGTATGTCTAATTGCCGCCATCAACGCCCGAAATTTGTTTTTATCAAAATTTTTCATAATTATTTCTTCTCATCGATTATAACATTTATCCAGTCAAATCACAATTTTGTCAAATGATTAATTCTCGATCTTTTTATCTACAAAACGTACGATGAAGAAAATACAACCACCAAAAAACATCAACATCAACAGCGCCTTGCTCCAACCATTGGATAACAACAAAGCCGCCAACCCCAATAGCAATGAAATCATAAAGTATATTCCCAACACCGTCCACTCGCTATATCCTCGATCTAACAATTTATAATGCAAATGAGAACGATCAGCTTGCCAAACCTTTCGACCATGTCGATACCTACTCCAAATCACATACATGGTATCCAAAATGACAATACCTAACACCAACAACAATGTCGCCACCTTACTACCGGACAAAATAGACAATACCGCCATCACATAGCCCAACATCATCGAACCGCTATCACCCAAAAAAATACTCGCTTTCGGTAAATTGTAAGGTAAAAATCCCATAATAGCTCCCGCCATCGCAATGGACATCCTGGCTGAATCCGGTTGGGAAACGTACATGGCATTACACAAAAAAAACATTACTACAAACACCACCAAACTCACCATACTAGCCAACCCATCCATACCATCCAAAAAATTGATTGAGTTCATCAAAACCACCGACAAAGATATGGTAATTATTGCCGATAAAATATTGATATGCCACATCCAACCGCCCAGCACCATATCCACGTTCCAATTGTTAAAACTATACACTCCCCCAAACGGCATATTTACAAAATCCACCCCGATCCCCCCCACTACTAAAAACAAACCAACCAACAACTGTCCGAGCAACTTTTGCCACGGTTTGAGTTTATACACATCGTCCAAAACACCCAGCGCTACCACCATCAACAATCCCACCAAAACCACTGCCATCTTTCTGTTTATTCCATAAAAAAACAAAATCGACAATACAAATGCCAGGCATAAAGCTAC
>DAIREY010000007.1:0-19728 GCA_036795335.1 Patescibacteria group bacterium | reverse complement strand
ATTTGAACCCACTGTAATTGTCCCTTCATCGGACACTCCACTCAACACCAAACTGGAATCAACTTTGTCACCGGCATAATTGTCACCCACTCCCACCGTAATACTGAAATTACCACCGGTTGCCCCCGCCGCTAAATTGCCAATTGTCCAAGACGGACTGCCACTTGTGGTGCTAGTCGGCAATGTACTGTTGTAAAAAATCAAACCGTCACCCAACAACAAATTCATATCAATTACTACTCCGGAATAATCCACAGTACCGGGATTGCTATACGAAACATTGTATGTGATTTTGTCTCCCGCTTTGACTTCCGTCGCCGAAGCAGACAAACTCAACTCCGGCAACGTCGCCGCCGCCATGCAAACCGTCTCACCTAGCAACACAAATTGCGCAGCCAACATTACCACCAAAACATTTTTCCACCATTTTATAAACATATGTCTAACCCTCATTTTATTTAATATTTATTCAAAACATCCATGACTCGTCCGCTAAACACCACTTTATCGCTTTGATTAACATCCAACACTTGCAATTTCTTTTGTTTAAAGTCTTGATCAACATTTTTCTTCACACTAATAATTTCATAAGGTGAAGAAACCACTGCCGAGTTTGCCTCATCCGATGAAGGAGTAAATAAACTCACTTTTACTTGAATAGTTTTATCCCCTTCCAATACTCCATTGTTATTCATATAATAACCACCGGAGTTTTTTATACCTTGCAGCATAGCTACTACATAATTTTCGTCAAAATTCACTTCCGGTTCGACTGCAAATCCACCGGTATTTGGCAATCGGATATATTCTTCCCAAAACTTTTTAAAATCCGCCTTATTATCAATCACTACCACATTTAAATCATTATATTTGCCATCTTCATTTTCATTCTTAAAATTTTGACCATACAAACCGTAGTTGCCGCGATCTACCAAACTTACTTCCACGCTATTCATTTTTTCTTTAAACAAATCTTTATTAACCGCCAAATACAATACTCCGCCAATGATCAAAACCAACACTATTATTACGATATACTTAAAATTTTTTTCCATACTTGCTGTTAAAAAAATAAATACTTCATACTACTTATAATACAACATTATGTATTTTATTGTGAGCATGCATCACTTTTCTACCATATGCTCTTTTGTTTTTTGCTCCCATCAAATCAGCAAAACTATTAGCCACCGCCACATATTTGTCAAACACCACATCCGCTCCATTGCTATACAATTCGATCATTTCATGTTTGTTGGCCGCCATTGCTACAAAATATGGTTTTTTTCTTTCTTTTTCGTTTTTCAAAAAATTCAGCAACATCAAATTCTCCTTCACACTCGGTAAAGTCGACAAAATCATTTTTGCTTTTGTCAGACCCATCTCAATCAAAAAACGTTTATCACCAACGTCTGCCAAAATTGCATTGTGTCCCATTTTTTTTAATTTGGAAACAGTGGAAAGATTATAATCAAAAATCACCAAATTCTTTCCCCCATCCGGTAAATTTTTTATTAACGCCCAACCCGCCCGATGGCATCCAATTAGTACTGTTTTATTTCGCAATTTTGCCCCCTCCTCCATCTGTGCCAATACCTTTCTTCTTTCCAACAACTCAAAAAAACCGCAAAAACCATTGCAAATATCCGATGTATTATATAGTACAATCGACGACAAAACCAACGATCCCAAAATTAGAACGCTCATAATTGATAACTGTTCTTGGGTCAACATATTTAACCGAAAAGCCAACGGCAAAATCACAAATCCCAGCTCGGAAATATTGGCCAACCCCAAACCGGTAATCATGATAACTTTGCGAGGTAAACCCGCCACTCCCGCCGTAATCCAACCGATAAAGGATTTCACTATCATTATTATCAACAAAAACACTACAATCACTTGCCAATCATGAATAATCCATTGTGCATTGACATTCAAACCAACATAAAAAAACAAAAAAACCAAAAAATAATCTTTGATAGGATCAAACCAATTTGCTACACGATCCACATCGTACACATTCGCCAAACTCAATCCCACCATCAAACCAACAATTTCCGCCGGTAAATTTATTTCCGGCCAAGCAAAAATATTTATCCACAGCAATAACCAAGCGATTGTTAGCAAAAACACCACTTCCGGCGCATCACGATAAAAACTTCTAATCCGTACAAATAACCATTTGCCAACTACAATAATTATCAAAATTGCTGCTATTCCCCATCCCAATCTTTGCCACAAATTTGTCTCTTCGCCCTGCAAATATGGCATTACCAAAAGCAAACCGGCCACCACCAAATCTTGCAACAAAAGTATTCCCAACAACACCCGGCCATGCAAACTGTTTTGTTCTCTTTTGTCTCTCAATACCGAAGCCACCAAAATGGTACTACTGAAAGATATTACCGCCGAAAAAATCATGGCCGACAAAATCGAATAACTAAAAATTCTAAACAGTCCGTAAGACAACAAAAAAAACATCGCCAACTGCAAAACCGCCAACCATACCACCGTCCAACCAATTTTTTGAAAATGTTTTAATTTTATTTCCAAACCAACCGACATCATCAAAAAAGCCGCTCCGTATTCGGCAAACCTTTCCAAAACTTCCGTTGTACCTTCACTCATTTTGCTACCGGAGATCAGCATCCCTGCCAACAAAAATCCCACGATCACCGGCACTCTCACTTTTTTGCAAAATGCTGCCAAAATTGCGCTAAAACCAAAAATAAGTGTAATCCAATCCATATTTAACTATGTATGTTTATTTTTAAAAATATTTATTATTGAAAAAATATACCTTTATTTTTCATTATATCAAAATAAATTCTATTTTTTTCGAAAAACAAAAAATCCACTGATCAAGGGCAACCAAAATTGAAAAAAACGAAACATAACCACCACCAACACTGCTCCGGACGCCGGCAGCACAAACGCACTCAAAAGACTGGTCATCGCCAATTCCACCACTCCCAAACCTGAAGGTGTTACTGACACCATCATCAACAAAGCCGCAATCACATATGTAGCCATCAATACCCCAATGTTACCAAAATCCCCACCCACCGACGCCACCAAAGTCGCCAACAACAACACATTGCACCCGATCATCAATATTAACATCAACACTATCCGCCGCAATCTAAACACATTAGAAATTACATAAAAATATCCTTCATACAATTCAAAACTATATTTCCTGATTTTTTTCTCACTCAGCCATGTCACATTCCGACCCAATGTTCGATTAACCTTGTTGAATATTTCACCAAACCATAAAGAATAATCTTTGAATCTCTGATAATCCTTCAACATGATCACCATTACAGTCAACACCGCACTAGCCGCAATCAACAAGATTATTGCCGGAATCAAAATATAATCTTGCATTTGATTTTTGATCATCAACAAAAACAAACTGATTAATAAGAAGAAAATAAAAACTGTAAAAAACATCATCCAATAAACGATATTCGCCAACAACAATTTCGTCTTGGCAAATCCCATTTTTTTTCCATCATCAATCATTACTCCCGCTCCAATCACAAATCCACCGGTCGGCGCCACCACACTCATAAAAAAAGATTTCAACAACAGCCAATATATTCTTCCCCATCGCACTCGCAACCCAAACAAACCATAGATATATTGATAGGCCTTGGCTTGCATAAAATACACCAAAATCTCAAATACCAAAGCCACCAACATCAACTTCCACCCAACTTGGTGCCACGACTGCATAATCACCACAATTTCATCCCAGCGAGAATACAACAACCACACAAACAACGCCAACATTACCAAATACAAAACACTCCCCCAGTTTATTTTTTTTGTTTTTTTGACCATTCAATCAATAAAAAAGTAAATACAATAATATTTTACCAAATCAGTTTTTTAGAATAAAAAAATCACAGCTTGTTCAAACAATGAAAAAAAATAAAATAACAGCGAATATTTTAACTGTCATAATACTTCATTAAATCATTAATCCATCGTGAAATAAAATTCTCAAACAAAATTAATCATAATTATATGGATCTAAATTGTCAGATTTAGATTGATGCTTCGATTCATTATCATATAATTAATTACTTTTACCTCACACCCTCACTCACTATTTCTTTCACCTATAAATATAGTCTTATTCTACCTTCCCCATTCTTCAAATTAGTATACTTACGAAATTCGCAAACAATTCCTTCCCAGTTTTCCGCTGATAAATAAACAGGTTTACCATCATATTGTAAATATGGAAAATGCTTAAGTTTAATTCCCACTAGCTGATCAAGAATATTAGGACTTTTTGACAATCTATGCAATGTTGGTTTCGCTCCTGGACCAATATAAAAATCTCTGAATAAATCAATCATAGTTGGATACTGATAAGCAACATCAATCAACATTTCCGTCCAATGGAACCGAAAATTAAGACCAAATTCAGATAATATCTTTTGCAATCCATTATTAACCGTTACATTTTCAAACTGAATTTGTAACAACATTTTTTACACCAGTACCTATTACCTAACTTTCTTACATATCTTGTTCTACTACATTTTGGACACTTTAAATTAGATAGATATTTTTTCTTAACCAGTTTAATAGCTTGCTTTTCATCTTCAAGTTTAATAAATTTAGACATTGGAACAGATTTGATAATTAAGATGTAAACTATTATTAATTATCTAACATCTGTTCCAATTTGTTTATATAACTTAAACACAATCTTAAACTGTGTTTGTATATCTAGATCAATCCATAAAAAAACTTCGGATTTATTCCAAGTTTTTTTATACCTTATAGAAAAAGAGAAGTTTTGAGGAGAAAAACCTTGGTTTTTCTCCTCAAAAGAAAAACTCCGGGACTTGGACTCGAACCAAAATTACCAGTGCCAGAAACTGGCGTCCTACCATTAGACGATCCCGGAATAAAATCCCCCCCATAACTATCCCGTTTACAATAAAATCTGTTCAGCCGCTTTCAATCTCCTCAAGCTGTTTTCTTTACCCAACACCCACAACAATTCATTGGGCGACGGACTTTGATCAACTCCCGATAAAGCATAGCGCACCGGCCAAAACACATCACCATTTGACAATCGAACATTTGCTTCCACCACTTCTTTTAATACCTCAAACAAATGCTCAGCGCTACTCCAATCTCCTTCCGCCTCCAATTTTATGATAACATTTTGCAAAGCTTCTTGGCACAGCTCCCGAGTGCTTTTTTTGAAAACCAATTTTTCCACATCCAATTTCGGATCTACAAAATAATGATCACCGATATTATTTACATCTGCCAAAACCAACATCCGAGACTTTTCCACTTCCAATATTTTCCGCAAGTATTCATTATCCAACGATTTTACTTTATCATCCACCTCAATATCATCCAACCTTTCTGCAACTTCATCAGCCGACAATTTCATTAGATATTGTTTGTTCATCCAATTCATTTTTTCTCGATCAAAATAGGCATTAGCTTTTTTTATTCTGTCAATTGAGAAAGCACCGATCAATTCAGATAACGACATAATTTCCACATTACCCCCCGGATTCCAACCCAGCAAAGCAATAAAATTCATAATTGTCTCATGCAAATATCCGGCCTTACGAAAATCTTCCACAAACACATCACCTTTTCTTTTTGATAACTTTTTCCCATCATCTCCGGTAATGACCGGCAAATGCACATGCACCGGCATCTCCCATCCAAACGCTTCATACAACAACACATGTTTACCAGTTGACGGAATCCATTCATTGCCCCGCACCACATGACTCACTTCCATCAAATGATCATCCACCACCACCGCCAGATGATACGTCGCAAAACCATCGGACTTCAAAAGCACCTGATCATCAATGGTATTGGTATCAAAACATATTTTGCCAAACACTGCATCCTCAAAACAAACTTGTCTCCCTTTGGGCACTTTCAAACGAATTACATAACTCTCACCTTTAGCTACTCGCGTTTCCGCCTCTTCTTTCGACAAATGCCGACATTTACCACTATACATCGCTTGCTCATTGCCCACTCTTTCTTGTTCCAAATCATCTTTTGTACAAAAACAATAATATGCCTTATCATTTTTCACCAACTCCAAAGCATATTTCTTGTACAAATCCAGCCTCTCCGACTGAGTATAGGGACCGAAATCCCCGCCAATATTTGGACCTTCATCAAACTCAATTCCCGCCCATTGAACTACCGACATCAACCGTTCCACTCCATCAGCCACATATCTTTCCCGATCAGTATCTTCAATTCGTAAAACCACCTCACCATTATTAGCTTTCGCCAACAAAAAAGCATACAATGCAGTTCGCAATCCTCCAATATGCAAATATCCTGTCGGACTGGGTGCAAATCTTGTCCTTATTTTATTCATCATCATTCAATTAATTATTAACTTAATTTTTTCCCAACACCGCCATTATTTAAAATAAATATTTTATTTATCAAATAATCATTTTGGCTATGAGAAAATATTGTAAACACATCTTATTTTATTACATCCCGCCATTCAAAACCACAATATTTCGATCATGGACAAAATTCAACTGGGACATTGGGGAGAAAATATTGCTAAAGAATACCTTATCAAAAAAGGCTATCGTTTTCTTCGCCAAAACATCCGCATCGGTCGAGGCGAAATCGATTTGCTCTTTTTTCACGAACTGACCTACATTGTTGTCGAAGTAAAGACCAAAACATCCACCAAATACGGATACCCCGGCGACATGATCGATTACAAAAAAATTAGCCAACTTTCTTTTTTGGTCGAAAAACTAATCACCAAACAAAAATCACCCGAATCAATCCACTGGCGCATTGATGCTGTTGGCATTGTCGGTGATGGTCAAAAAGTCGTCAGTATTGCCCATTACCAAAATGTCACCATTTGGTAATCTATTCAAACAAACTTAAATTGTCTTTTCTCTCTCCTTTCTGAAAACATTTCCAACTCACTCGGTGTTGTTTCGATGCCCCATATTTATCAATTAATTCCTGATGCAATTTTGTTCCATATCCTTTGTGCTTATTAAATTGATAACGGTCATCTTGGTCATCCATCTTGGCCATCAATTCATCACGATACACTTTCGCCACGATACTAGCCGCCGCAATCGAAATCGACTTTTGATCGCCTTTGATAATTGGCTGGCAAGCCACTTTTTCCCAAAACAATTTAACCGCATCCACCAACAAAAAATCCGGTTTGACCGACAAACCATCCAAAGCACGCATCATCGATAATTTTGTCGCCACCAATATTCCCAGTTCATCTATCTCCCGCGCACTTGCCTCTCCAATAGCAAAAGAGAGCGCTTTGGCTTTTATCTTCTGCGCCAAACGTTCTCTTTGCAAACTATTCAACATTTTGCTGTCTCGAATTTTTTTTATCACCGTCCCTTCCTGCCACACCACCGCCGCCGACACCACCGGACCGGCCCACGCACCTCTTCCCACCTCATCAATCCCGGCAATCAACTTACAACCTTGTTTCCACAGCTCTTTTTCTACTTGAAAAGACGGCCACAACATTATTTTTCTTCTTTCTTGCTTTCTTTCTTAGTTGTTTTTTTCTCTTTCTTCTTTTCATCTATACCTTCGTCGCTCTCCTTCTTTGCTTCTACTTTTGCTTCCTTGTCTGTTTCTTTTGATTCTTTTTTGTCACTTTTTACTTGCTCCTCAGGCAAATCTTGTTTTTCCACTATTTCACTTTTATCCGCTACATTTCGTACCAATTCCTCGACATTGCCTCCATTTGCCAACAAATTCAAACGAGCTGCTTTTCCTTCTCGGCCAGCTAGATAATACAATTTGGCTCGTCTCACTTTGGCCGTCTTGGTTACTTCAATTTTCTCCACCAACGGCGAGTTGAAAAGGAAAGATTTTTCTACCCCAACTCCGGAAGCTATTTTTCGTACAGTAAAACTTCCATTAATCCCATAGCCACCTTTTACTCTAATCACAATCCCCTTAAAAACCTGGATTCTTTCTTTTGAACCTTCTTTAATCCTCTGATGTACCGCTACAATATTTCCCGGTCGCAATTTTGGTACTTTATCTTTCAATTGTTTATTGGCGACGTGTTTTAGTAATTCCATATTTTTGTCGAAAAAATAATAAATACAATACTTAATAGAAAGCGGGAACAATCCCACACTAACCATAATATCATTTTACTACACTATTTCAAATGATAAAATCATCTTTTGGTAAAATCAACCGCTTTTCTATTTCTGCACCAAAATATCCCAACAAACCAGTCCGTCATTCAACCATTCTCCGCTATTCAACACTGGCGTAAAACATTCTTGATAGCTACCATTCTTTTCCGGTGCTTGCAAAATCATCTCCATTCTAATCACATCACCAGGTTGGACCTCATCCACATTCATTTTGGTCACTCGAGTTGTTGATGGCCAATACTGCTTGTTATAAAAATCACTCGACCTATCATTTGGTTTGGCAGTACCCATCATTATTTCTGAATCACTATCTTTTTGCCACACCAAATTACCGGCATTTTTAAGATCTACCCATACTTTGACCAATTCACCGGGAACCATGTATGGCACCTGATCACTTTTAGCCACCATCGTCGCTCGATTGTTGGCTTCACTGATATCAATATTCAATTTAATATCCTCTCCATCAATCCAAGCGATATTTTCCAATACCGGCCGAAAACTCTCTTGATACGTGCCATTATCTATCAAACTACTATCGATTACAAAAGAAAACATTCCCACCTCTTGTGGCATAATCTTGTCTTCCAACATCGTCAAACGATTGGTGGTCAACCAAGAATCAGCATTATAAAATACACTATTTCTATCTTGTTCATTCACTGTTCCCAGATGAAGAGGAAACAATCCGTCTTTATACCATATATTATCACCGACATTTTTTAATTTGATATTCACAGTTGCTTTACTGCCTTGCACCACAGTAATCTTTTCACTTCCCAAATATTCATAACGATAATGTGCCGGACTAATGCCATACTTATTTCCACCTTGATCAATCTTCACTCCCAAATTATCAACATTTATTGTAAATTCACTTCCTTCAATTAGTTTACCGGCATATATCAAACCAAATTTTTCCGCATACTCACCTGTACCACTATTGCCTTTCAATCTAAATTTAAAAATTCCTTGTTCGTTTGGCATAACAGTATATTTATAAGCTTCGACAACATTGCTTTTATCTTGCCAATTCGAACCGGCGAAACTGCTCATTCTTCCTACCGGTTCCACCGCCGCCAACATTACCTCATTGCTACCATTCAACCATGCTCCATTACCAATATTTTGATATGTCACTTCGATATCTTTTTCCTCATCTTTTGCCAATATCACTTCCGGCCAATTGACTCCAACCAGTCTTGCTTCATATTGTTTTTTTCCCACTCCGTTCAACAAAGCGATCGACTTCTGTCTAATCTGCGATAATAATTGATAAAAATTTTCGCCCGGACAAGCCGTTGCTTGCACATCACGATGTCCAACGATCGTATTATATTTTTTACCATTGATCTCCGCTTGTTTGGTCAAATCTAGCCCGGTTTGAAACGATACATAAGCAATCGTATTAATCAAACCATCAATCGAATTGCTTGATGGTTCAACTGTTTCATAGTTTCCCAACACCGAAATACCCACACTACCCGAATTAAAACCATACGCGTGCGCACCCACTACTCCCAAACCACCTTTTCTCCCTTCATACACATTGCCATACTGATCGATAATATAGTTATACCCGATATCGCCCCAACCATTTGTCACTGTATGATAATAATAAATACCACGAATCACTGCTGCCGGGTCCAAAGGCGAATTATCATTTCCCGCGGTATGATGAATAACAATCTGCTGAATATTTTTGTGTTCCATATCATCATCCCAAAACATCAATGATTCATCGGCGCCCCATTCGTCGCGATTAATAATATTCAAGCGATCCGCTTTTTGATAACGACTCTGTATATTGGCAAAACTTGGCACAACTCCTTCATAATCGTACGAATCAATTCCCACCAAATCAATTTTATTCACCACAACATTTTCATCCGTAACAACTGAGTAATTCACTTCTTGACTAATCATGTTTAAAGCTATCGGTTCAATACTTAACACATCTTCTTTTTCACCCGTTTCTTCGGAGGTGTCAACTTCTATCCACTTATCATCTGTCATACTCTTTATTGATAAATGAATTTTATCAGCTTCCAACTCTTGTCCATAAATCTTAAAACCGACCAACCACACCGGTATATCAAACTGGACCATACCATTATTTTCACTTTTCCCTTCCATGTTTACTGTCACCGTATCGGACTTAATCGGCACACTAGTATCCTCCTTGGCTTGCACCACACCCAACGACCACCATCCAGTCATCATTACTGCCATTAATGCCAAAATCCAAATTTTTTTCATATATTTTTTCTCCTTTTATACAAAAAATTGTTATCAAAATTATTGTATCAATACCAACATTAAATATTCCTAAAGAAAATCAACTATTGCTGTCATACAATATTCCATGAATTTGATTCTTCAAATCGGCCGAAATTGCCACCTTCATTTTTGATTTAATTCTTTTGGCTTTCCCCTGTACAAATACCAACAAATACAATTCTCCTTCCCCTTCGTTTTCCACCAACAATTCTTTCAACTTCACTAATTTGTCTTTCTTGGTATGACCGGGTACTTTTATTTCCAAAAATGTATCCTGCTTCTTCTCGTTCACCTCATCATCTTTAATATTTTCCGCTTCCGACAAATTTATCTCCTTAGCCTTATTCACCAATATTTTCACCATATTGTCTTTGGTGCTGATTGTACCTTCAATCTGCAAAACTTTTCCATCATTCCATTTTTCTTGATCTTCTTTAAATATTTTAGGAAAAACCAATACTTCCACTATTCCTGACAAATCTTCAATTGTCACGAAAGCCATCGGATCACCTTTTTTAGTGACAATTTTTTGCACCTTGGTCACCACACCGCCAACTGTTATTTGTTGTCCATCCATATCCAAAGTCAAATCTCGACAAGCAGTCGTATATTTTAATAAATAATTTTTGTATTCCCCCAACGGATGATCTGATAAATACATGCCCATCAATTCTTTCTCCCAACCAAGCAGTTCTTTCTTGCTTACTTCAGGCATTTTGGGAATATCCAAATTATATTCTTCTGTCTGTTTGGTATCTGTGCTCATTACTCCAAAAATATCCGTTTGTCCCATTGCTTTCACCTTGCCGGCATCTCGTCCAAATTTCAAAATCAATTCCAATGATGTTAGCATACTGGCTCGATTACCAAAATTGTCTAAAGCTCCCGATTTGATCAAACCTTCCATGGTTTTTTTATTGATTCCAAAAGCCACTGTCCTCACAATAAAATCACCAATATTTTTGTACGATCCGTTTTTTTTCCTTTCCTCCACAATATGTTCGCTAATTCCTGCCCCCACGCCTTTGATTGCCGCCAACGCAAATCGAATATTTTTTGTTTCCTTCTCCACCCCAAACTCCACGAAAGATTGATTGATATCCGGCGGCAAAACTTTGATTCCCATTCGCTCGCATTCTTCCATGGCAATCGCCAATTTATCTGTATCATTTTGTTCGCTGGTCAATACCGCCGCCATATAAGCCGGCGCGTAATTTGCTTTTAACCAAGCCGTCTTATAAGAAATAATCCCATAACAAGTCGAATGCGCTTTATTAAAACCATACTCCGCAAATTTTTCCATATCTTCAAATACTTTTTCCGCAATCTGGCGACTAATTTGATTTTTTTCGCATCCTTCCACAAAATCCTTTTTCATTTTGGCCATCAACTCCGCAATTTTTTTACCCATCGCCTTTCGCAACGTATCCGCCTGACCACCGGTAAATCCGGCCATGTCCTTTGACAACTGCATCACTTGTTCTTGATATATCACCACACCATACGTATCCTGCAAAGCTGTCTCCATGGTTGGATGATCAAAAACCACTTTTTTGATACCATTTTTTCGATCAATAAATTCATCGGTCATACCACTATTCAATGGACCGGGTCGATAAATCGCCGCCATGGCAATCACGTCTTCCAAACGAACCGGCTTCAACCGTTTTAAATATTTTTTCATCCCCGAACTTTCCAGTTGAAACACTCCGGTCGACAAGCCTTTGGACAACATCTGATACGTCTTAGTATCATCAAAATCAATATCATCCAAATCAATTTCCTGGTCATAGACTTTTCGAATAATTCTCATCGCATTTTTCATGATCGTCAAATTCGCCAATCCCAAAAAATCCATTTTCACCAAACCGGCCGCTTCGGATGGATGCAAAGAATATTGCGACAACATTTTGGTATCACCTTTGGTAGCCTCCTGCAATGGTACATAGTTATACAAAGGCAATGGTGAAATCAAAATTCCACAAGCATGCATACCAAAATGCCGCGCCACTCCTTCCAATTTTAATGACATATCCAACAATTCTTTGATCGCCGGATCAGATCCGTATAAATCCGTCAATTCCTTTACATTTTCAATTGACCATTTTAACTTTTGCTTGGCATCGATCAATTTGGCGATTCGATCTACATCGGCATAGCTCAATCCCATCACCCGACCAGCATCTCTCACCGCTACCCGTGCTTTCATTGTTCCAAAAGTGATAATCTGTGCCACCCGATCTTCACCATATTTTTCCGTCACATACCGCATCACCTCACCACGCTTATCATCCGCAAAATCCAAATCCACATCCGGCAAAGAAATACGATCCGGATTCAGAAATCTCTCGAACAACAAACCGTACTCGATAGGACAAATATCGGTAATTTTTAAAGCATACAATACAATACTGCCTGCTCCGCTTCCTCGGCCTGGACCCACCAAAATATCATGATCTTTGGCATACTTCACAAAATCCCAAACAATAATGAAGTATGACGGAAACCCCATATTCTTGATGACTCCCAATTCGTACTCCATTCGATCCACATATTTTTTGTCCACCGTCTGCAATACTTCTTTTGGATCAAAATCATCACTCTCCACCAATTTCGCCTCGCCATATCTTTCCACCATCCCTCTTACCGTCAACCACTGCAAATAATCATAGTCATCCGCAAAACCTTCCGGTTTGTCAATTTGTGGCAAATAGTGATTGTTCAAATCCAATTCCAATTCACATCGCTCGGCGATTTTGACGGTATTTTCCAAAGCTTCCGGCACATCAATAAAATGCTCCACCATTTTTTCCGGCGAGGTCATCGACAAATCAAAATTCATCAAATTCATTCGATCTTTATCGGACAACAATCTACCAGTTTGAATACAAACCAGCACATCTTGCACCTTGGCATCCTCCGGCAAAATATAGTGCATATCCGCCGTGGCCACCAAAGGAATATTCAACTCTCGAGCAATTTTGATCATGCCTTCATTAGCCTTCCTTTGATCATCAAGATCGTGATATTGTAATTCCAAATAAAACCGATCGCCAAAAATATTTTGCAAATGCTTGGCATGCTCCACCGCCTCTTTCCAATTATTTCGAATGATTGATTTGGCCACCGGCCCATTCAAACATCCCGACAAACAAATCACGCCTTCATTGTTCTCTTCCAAAAAGCTATAATCGATTCTCGGCTTATAATAATAACCTTCCAAGTGTGCTACACTGGTCAGCTTCATTAAATTTTTGTAACCGGTCAAATTCATCGCCAACATTGTCAGATGACGATTGTCACTATCAATCTTCGGTGTTTTATCCTTCATAGTCCGACTAGCCAAGTAGGCCTCAACTCCCAAAATAGGTTTAATTCCCGCCTCTTTGGCTTTTTCATAAAATTCAATTATGCCGTACATTGATCCGTGGTCAGTCAAGGCGATCGCTTTCATTCCCAATTCTTTTGTTCGGGCGATAATATCCGAAATTTTGCCAACTCCATCCAATAGACTATAATGAGAATGCACATGAAGATGCACAAAATCACTTGCCAGCTTTTTTATTCTATCTTCCAAATATCCAAAAATAATTTATGTATAAATATCTCTTCTTTTTGGGCAACAATCCATCCATTTCTCTGGCTGAAATACAAGCCAAATTTGACAATCCGTCTCTTTCTATATTATCGGAAAAAACCGTCTTGCTCAATCTCGCTCAACCGCTTGCCAAACCCCAAACAATTCTTGATACTATGGGCGGCACTATTCGCATTGCCAAATTTATTAATACTTTCTCTTTTTCCGACATCCAAGATTTGTTGGTTCAATTTCTATCAACCAATTTTCTTGATATTCGAGATATCGGCATTAGTTACTACAATTTTTCTCGCCACATCAGCAAACAGCTAATCCAAACCAAGAAAACTCTTCGTCAAGATTGCCACATCAACAAACGATTCATTTTTGAAAACAATCAATCTGAGCTCAAAGCCGCCACATTGAAAAAAAACAAACTTATTGGTAAAGGCATCGAGCTCACCCTTATAAAATGCGACGATTCCATTACCATCGGCCAAACCGTGGCTATTCAAGACATTGATCAATACAGCCTGCGCGATTATGGCAAACCCAAACCGGATACTTTCTCAGGAATGCTCCCCCCCAAATTGGCTCAGATGATGCTTTCTTTAGCTCACTTGCAACCCGGCCAAACTGTGTACGATCCTTTTTGCGGCAGCGGCGTTGTTCTGCAAGAAGCCCTTCTACAAAATATGCAAATCATCGGTTCGGACATATCCGAAAAAGCGGTTATCCACACCAGAGAAAACCTCAAATGGCTCATTAAAAAATTTCATCTCCTTATTCCCGACTATCATCATTTGATGGAAAAAAATATTTTCCCGGCCGATGCCACTTATTATCAACTCGCCGATCAAGTCGACGCCATCGTCACCGAACCATATTTGGGACCAGCCCATTCCACACTTCCCACCGATCAATTCGCTTCTCAAATCATTCAAAACATCACACCGATATACTCTCAATTTATTATTAACAGCCTGCGCTACCTCAAACCCAATGGCTACTTGGTTTTCATCATTCCTCTTATAAAAACCAACACCAACCAACGTCATTCGATCAACCTGGAAAGCTTGCTTGACTCAACCATCAAAGAAGCATATAATTTAATACAGTTTGACAATCGCGATCTGATATATGAACAACCGGAACAAAAAGTCCTGCGTCGCCTTGTCGTTTTACAAAAAAATTGATATTTTAATTTCATACTTCACAGCAAACAAAAATATTTTCAACCGTTGCTGTTATATAATTTCATGGAGTTATCATGGCACATGTCAAAGCGGGCGGAACCGCGAAAAATCTCAAAGACAGTCAATCCCAACGCCTCGGCGTTAAAATCTTCGGTGGTCAAAAAATATCCTCCGGCCAGATCATTTTGCGCCAACGTGGCCAAAAATACCATCCCGGCCAAAATGTTCGCCTCGGAGTCGATCACACTATTTATGCCATCAAAGACGGCACGGTCAAGTTTCAAAAGAAAAAAATTCTCCGCTTCACCGGTGCTCTTCACCAAAAAACAATTGTCCACGTCATCTAATTTTTTTACATTTCCCTTTTTACCAAATAACTTTCTTTGTCAAAATGAAAGTTATTTTTTATAAAAATTCCATAATTTACTATATACTATAATCATATATTCATTTTATTTTTACCGTGAACCACCTAGTCGCACAATACATCAAATCGATTCAAAACAAAAATATCCACGTTATCGGCGCCAGCGGTGTCGAAGGTTCATCCATTATCAATTTTCTTTATTCACACGGCATCAAGACCATCACTGCCCACGATTTTCAACCCGATTTGTCTTCCTTTCGTAAAAGATTCAAACAAACCAACTCTACTCTTTCTCCTCAACAAAGATCAGCTATTCTCAAAAATATTATCAATACTGATGTCAAACTTCATCTTCAATCGGAATATTTATCCGACTTGTTGGCTGCTGACTTGATATTTTTGACCCAAGCTTGGTACATTTATCCACCAAATTTTCCGTATATCAATGAAGCTGTCAAGCAAAAAATACCCGTTTCCAGTTTGACTAAATTATACTTTGATCTCGCTCCTTGTCCAATTATCGGTATTACTGGCAGTCAAGGCAAATCCACCACCACTACACTCATTTCCAAATTTCTCGCTCAAGCCGGCATCAAAACATATACCGGTGGCAATATCCGTGACATATATGATCAACTATTAAATTCACTGGAAAATATTTCTCCGTCTGATTATATCGTTTTGGAAATCAGCAACCGCCAACTGACCATTGATCTTGGAATTAGTCCCCACATCGCTGTTATTACCAATATCACCCCCAATCACATCGAAGAACACGGCTCTTATTCAGTTTACAGAAAAATCAAACAATCCATTCTCCAACACCAGACTACCGAAGATTTTGCGGTATTGA
The DNA here is from genome assembly GCA_036795335.1 of Patescibacteria group bacterium. Lineage (GTDB taxonomy): Bacteria > Patescibacteriota > JAHJAL01 > JAHJAL01 > JAHJAL01 > DAIREY01. Next base: position 3,248 of record DAIREY010000007.1, on the reverse strand, counting down.
ATTACGACAACCTTCATACCAAAAAATTAGTCACCCAATACGCCGGTCAAAAAATCTTGTTTTCTCTCAAACACCATACCAAAGGACCACACCTGGAAAATAATCAAATTATTTTTCGTAACCAACCACTTATATCCATCGATCAAATCAAATTGGTCGGCCAACACAATCTTGCCAACATTTTGGCCGCATTGGGGGCCATTTCTCCATTGGAAATTCCCAACGCTCCACTGATTTCCGTTCTATCAACTTTTTCCGGCATCCCTCATCGCACAGAATTAGTCGCCACTATCAACCAAGTTCAATACATCGATGACCTCAAATCATCCACTCCCACCGCCACTATAGCCGCTTTGCAAACCCTATCCGACTACAATCATCTTCATCTCATAGTTGGCGGCAATCATAAAGATGTTTCTTATCAAAAACTGGCTCAAGTCATTGATCAAAAAGTTAGCACTCTATATACCCTACCCGGCACCGCCAGCAATGAAATAATCAAACAACTCCAAAAAATAAATTCTCAAACCGAGATACAAACCTTTGACAATATCTTCGATTGTATTCAACACATTCAATCAAATGTCACCGTCCATGACATTGTTTTGCTCTCTCCGGCTGCCGCTGAATTTCAACAAATACATCTAAGCAACAAATATTCATTCAAAAATCTTGTCACTAAAAAAAATTAGAGCATTTTTTGCTCCAACTTTTTTTGACCAACTTTTTCAATAAATTATTTTTCTTCTTCAATCAATATTACCTCCACCGGTTCCAACGACCGAATTTCATGCTCAGCACCGCACGCCTCACATTCAATGATGTCACCTATTTCGTAAATTGATTTGTCCAGCTCTTTTATACTCTCTCCACAGTCCAAACAAACAATATCTATTTCCATTTCAAATTTATTAATAATAATACTTTTCTAATTTACAACCAATAAATACATTTTGACAAGAACTTTTTTATTTGTTCCTCAAACTATAAATTTTTATGACAAACTATTGGTTATATGACTTTCAACCATCCATATCCAAACAATATCAACTTGATCTGTGCCAAGGACAAACACCTTTAGACATAAGTCCAACGTCAATTACCAAATTGACTAATTTCAAAAAATTATTATTTAAACGAGAAGATCAAAATCCACATGGTTCTTTCAAAGATCGTGCCCTTGCTTACCAAATATCATACTTGCATAGTATTCAATCATCATTTTGTGTCCTATCTTCCTCGGGCAATGCCGCCATTTCATGTTGTGCTTTTGCTCAAAAAACCAATATCAAACCCATTATTCTTGTTTCTCCTCAAATCGATCCCGGTAAATTATCACAAATCATTCGCTACCAACCATTCTTGTTAATAAAATCCGCTCAAGCCAAACGACTCGCCAATTATATTCATGCCAAATATCACATTCCCATTCTTAACCCCACCAAAGATGATCATGCCGCCCTGGGTTTTGAAACTCTAGGACAAGAAATTTACACTCAAAATCCCGACTGTGAAGCAATTTTTTCATATTCCACCAGCGGCGCTTCCTTATTGGGAATATTTAATTTTTATCAAAAAAACCATTTGCCCCTCCCCCGTTTATTCGCCGCTCAGATCTCTTATTCCGCATCCACCGCCATCTCTTTTTATCACTTCGCTCAAGCCAAACAAATTACTAATGCTATCCAACAATCAAATGGGCAATATCAATTTGTTTCTCAAGCAACCGCCAGTCAAATTCATCACCTTCTCAAAAAAAATCTGATAAATTCATCAATCGAAGGCGCCGCCGCCACTCAATTGGCTATTCAAATTTCACAAGCCCAAGCAGATATTCATAACGCAGTTATCGTCGTTTCCGGCACCGAACATCAGTTAATAAACAACCCGGATTACCCCATTCGTGAACTGCAAACCAAATCAGACATTGATCGTCTTTTTCAACAACAAAAAATAGAATGAGAAAGATCATTCTATCTGATATTTTTATTTTACCAACCCTTGCTTCCAATCGCTCTTAGAACCTGAGTGTCAATTTTTATTTTTATTTTTCCTTCTAATATTTTTCCGATTTCCTGACCTAATCCTTTCATGTTATTCACCACCTTTCTATATTTCCACAATAATATAATCGAATTAATTCATTATAAAACAAATATTAAAAAAAATATTAAGCCAAAATTTATTTTGTTTATCTTTATTTTTTACGCTACAATTTAGCTGCAATACTCATTAATTGTTACCATGGTTATCAAAAATATTCATTCTCTTCAAACCTACCTGGCCGCACAAACCATCAACGACATTTTTTTTGCCGTCACTTTTCCTAAAGACGCCTTGGGACTTGAAGAAATATTTCCTATCAAAATTATCAGTTTTGACCAACATCCGATTATTGATCAAATTCAGACCAAAACTGATATTTTCTCCCTACTTCAAACCACCAAAGACGATCCCAAAAGACGTAGTACTTCCGTCTTGCTCAAACATCCCCAAACCGTCAAATATATCGAATCATTTTCCAACCGACCGGCCAATATTTTAGTTTACAAACCATCTCCTTCTTTGTCTCAAATATGCGCCTTGCACCATTGGCATCTCTTAGCCAATCCGCCTTCACTCAATCGTGAATTTGAAAACAAAATAAATTTTTCCAATATCATCCAAAAGTTAAATCTGCCACAACCAACTTATGAAATAAAAAAATTTCATGATATTAAATATGATTATTTTTGCCAAACTTTCGGTCCGGAATTTTTTATCCAATTTCCCCGCGGCTTTGCCGGATCTTCCACCTTTCTCATCCAATCCGCTCCCGCACTACAACAGTTACAAAAGAAATTCTTAAACTATCCGGCCAAAATATCCCGAAAAATCAATGGCCCCACCTATTCGCTCAATGCCGTCATCGTCAATCAAGATTCTGTTCAACAAAATGTTATCGTCCAAAAACCTTTTTATCAAATCACCAACATCCCGTCTCTCAATCCTTCGGCCGGCGGCACTTGCGGCAATATTTATTCGTCGGTCAATTTCACACCATACGATCTGCCAGCAATCACCAATGATGCCATCAAATTTGGTCGATTGTTGGAACAAAACCAATATCGCGGCCTCTTTGGTTTGGACTTTGTCGTCGACGAACAAACCGGACAACATTACTTTATCGAAAGATGATTTGTTGGGGTTGTTGGGTTAAGGGATTAATCTTCGCAGAAAATGTTCCCGCAGAAAACGCGGATTTAAAT
>DAIREY010000069.1:0-4099 GCA_036795335.1 Patescibacteria group bacterium | reverse complement strand
GTTTACTAATGATTTGATTGTACTGTTCGGTGCCGCCCAATACGTTAACTTGTTGAACGGTGGCAGTAGTGGTTTGCTCAGATTCTGTTTGAGCGTATGCTTTATTAATTAGAAAAGATGTTTGATTGGTGGTGGTAGTATCTTTTTCGGTGGTGACAGTATTGTCAGATTCTAAAAGTGTATTAGTGTTTTGTTCGGTGGAGGTGGTATTGTCGACTGTGAGACTGTCGGTGCGAATTATGACTTTGTTAGATCCGGATGATTGGATAGTAAGATTTCCTAAATTTAGATCTTTGAGGCTATCTCTTACTTCTTCGGTACTAACAGTCTGTTTGTCCGGAAATTGAATTTCTAATAGCGTGCCGCCTTTGAAATCGATGCCCAATTTCAGTCCGTACAAAAGAAGAGAGACCAAGCTGGGGACAATGGCAATTGCTGATATGATATACCACAAAGTTCTTTTGCTAGTAATGTTGTACATGAGTGTTTTTTAATAAAAAGTAATATGTTGCAAGTAAAGTTTATGATTGTTTGATACCAAATACTTGAGAATTGTCATTGTTGCCAAAAAACAAACGAAGGAAAGTGCGAGTGATGGTGATGGCGGAAAACATACTGACAAGGACACCAATGGCCAGAGTAAGAGCAAATCCGCGGATAGTACCAGTACCAACAAACCACAGAATAGCACAAGTAATCAATGTGGAAAAATTGGCGTCACGAATAGAAGACCAGGCGCGATTAAAACCGGCTTCAATAGCGCTACGTAAAATTTTGCCAGTACGTAATTCTTCTTTGGTTCTTTCAAAAATTAAAATGTTGGCATCAACAGCCATACCAATTGACAGGATAAAAGCGGCGGCGCCGGCCAATGTAATAGTGACAGGGATTAATTTAAAGATTGATATGGAAATTAAAATATAGATAGTTAAAGCGATAGAGGCTAATAATCCAGGAATGCGATAATTGATTAACAAGAATAGGACGATCAATAGAAAACCAATTAGACCAGCAATGACACTTGTTTTCATTGCTTCATTGCCCAATGTGGCACCGATGTTGGATTGGCTGATTAATTTGACTGGTACAGGAAGCGCGCCAGAATTAAGTTGTATTTTCAAATTTTTGGCTTGTTCCATACTAAAACTGCCTTCAATGATAGCGTTTCCGTCAGTAATCTCCGTCTGAACAGTAGGATATGAAATTAAAGCGTTATCCAAAAAGATGGCGATCTTTTTTTGCATATTTTCTCTAGTAAGTTGAGCAAACAATTCTTTTCCTTGATCATTGAATTCAAGAGTAACGACTGGTTTGTTGGTTTGACTATCAATTTGAATATCGGCTTTTTTGAGATTGGCGCCGGTTAATTCGGTTGGAGTCCACCAAGCCGGATCGGTCATGGATGTTTCGTTGTTAGGTGTGGCCGGTTCGGCCATGAATTTTAATTGAGCAGTTTTGCCGATTAGATTGATAGCTTGATTGATGTCGTTGATACCAGGCAATTCGACAATGATTTTATCTTGTCCGGATGATTGAATGATCGGCTCGGCAACACCCAATTGATTGATGCGATAATCAATGATATTGATAACGCCGGAAACAGCATCGGCTTGTTCTTTATAGCTAATAGAAGATAGATCGGCTTGGTATGTTAGTTGAGTACCACCTTTCAAATCTAGACCTTCATGAATTTTGAGTTCTTTAGAGATGTTAAAAGTGGGAATGTTGAGATTGGGACCGGAAGGCCAAGCAATCATGCTGGCAATAATGGTGACAACAATGATTAGTAAAGTAAACAAAAAGGTATTTCTTTGCACGGTAGTGAATTTTAGAAATAAGACATATAAAATCAAATAGCAATGTGAAAACGATTGCTATTTGTAATTGTAGAATAAAGGCAAAATGAATTCAATAGAGAGCTGAATTTATAAAAAATGATCTTGGTTTGATTCTTTGAGGTAATTAATAATTTTTTTTATATCGGCAGATTTATTTTTGGGACAGACAAATAATATATCATCAGTATCGACAATAATCATGTTTTTGACACCAATAGTGGCGATCGGTTTTTTGGAGCCGTAAATTAACGATCCTTGAGTATCGATGCTGATCAAATTGCCTTTGGTGACATTGGCGTGGTTGGTGTCGGATAAAACATCTTTTAGAGCACTCCAATTGCCAATGTCATTCCACCCGATGTCGGCGGGAATAACCAATAGATCCGGTGATTTTTCCATTATTCCATAGTCAATGGAAATTTTTTCAAGTTGGTCGTATAGATCGGCAAGAAGTTTTTTTTCTTGTTTGGTATTGATTATTTTATCAATTTGTTGAAATATTTTATAGTTTGATGGCATATTGTGAGCAATTTTTTTCATCATGACAGTGGCGGGATAGATAAACATACCAGCATTCCAAAAATATTTCCAACTGGTTACATATTTTTTAGCAGTGGGTAAATCCGGTTTTTCGACGAATTTTTTGACTTGAAAAACTTTGTATTTATCAATGCTTTTGGCTGATTTGCTGATATTAATATATCCGAATTCGGTGGCGGGACGGGTGGGCTTAATGCCTAAGATAATAATTTTGTTTTCTCTGGTGGCCAATTTGTCAGCTTTTTGCAGAATTTCGCGAAATTTCTTTTTATGACGAATGAAATGGTCGGATGGTAAAACGGCAATGTTGGCTTGCGGATCAATTTTCATAATGCGAAGAGTGGCCAAACCAATACAGGCCGAAGTATCTCGCAGTGAAGGTTCGGATAGAATGTTTTGAGCTGGAAATTGGGGAATTTCTTTTTTTATAAAATCAACGTAGCGATGGTTGGTGGCAATAAAAATATTTTTTATTGGGAAGTCAGGGGTAAGCCGATCGATGGTGTCTTTAAGCATGCTTTGATCAGAAACTAAATCAAATAATTGTTTGGGACGAGATTGGCGACTCATGGGCCAAAGTCTGGTGCCTTGTCCACCAGCCATAATAATGATATACATTTTAATTAAGGATTTTAATAAATAAACGTAATGTTATTATAGCAAAAAAATTATTACTGCATAATTGATATGATTTGTTGAAAATCATCAGGAAGAGGTAAATTGAATATTAATTTTTCTTGAGTAATCGGGTGAAATATCTCCAGGTGGTAGGCATGTAGCAGTTGCCGTTTGATGTGGAGCATTTTGGATAGTTTTTGTGATTCTTTGTTATGATATAGCGGATCACCCAGGATAGGCATATCTTCCGATAATAAATGAACACGAATTTGATGAGTGCGGCCCGTTTCAATTTGAATGTCTGTTAGACTAATTTGGTTACTTTGGTATTGGTAATTTTGGATTGTCGCATAATTGGTAATAGCCGATTTTCCTTGATTGAGGTGGGTGGGACAATATTTTTTTCGGTCGGAAGTACAACGAACAATATTAGTATTTATTAGTCCCCTACTCCGGTTATGATTATTTAGAACAAGCGCATAGTACTTTTTTGTCCATTTTCTATTTTGGATATCGTTTTGCAAAATATTCATGGATGGTTGATTTTTGGCAACAACAAGCAGACCGGATGTGTTCATGTCAAGTCGATGAATAATGCCGGGACGAAAAATACCATTGATGGCGGAAAAATCTTTGAATGACGGAAAATGATAAATTAAAATATTGACCAGTGTATCGTTTTGGTGTCCGTAGCTGGGATGGATCGGCAAAAAAGGTGGCTTGTTGATAACTAGCAAGTCATTGTCTTCATAAACAATATTGAGTGGTTGATCATATGGAACAATATTGGATGGCTGAGGAACGGGAATATGAATTATGATATTGTCATGCGGTTTAACTTGCAAGGACGGTTTATTGATAAATTGTTGGTTCACCAATACACATTGTTGTTTGATAAGATCAGAAATAAATGTACGTGATAAATGCGGGTAAGTTGTTTTGATAGCTAGGTCTATTCTGTTTTGCGATTTATTGATGAAATTTAGTTCATTCATAATATTTGTTTAAAGTTGATGACAGGGTTTGATAATCGTTGATTAATAATAATCGTTGACGTAATTCTTTGGCATGAGGAAGACCTTTGAAATACCAGCCAAAATGTT
>DAIREY010000068.1:0-4107 GCA_036795335.1 Patescibacteria group bacterium | reverse complement strand
ACCTTGCGATTTCATTGCATATTGGATATTGGATCTTGCATATTGTTAGTGTTTGAAATTTCTTGCGCTTAAATTGGATATTGCATATTGATCCTTGTATATTGCTCATGTATTCTTTTTTATTTACTTTTTTAAAAATTATTTCTCATGAAAATATTGATCGTCGAAGACAACAAAGAATTAAATGAATTTTTGGTCAACTCCCTTAAAGCGGAGTGCTATGAAGTGGATGCCGCTCAAGATGGACAAAAAGGTTTAAAAATGGCCCAAGACAATGAATATGATTTACTAATGTTGGATTTAAATTTACCCAAAGTAAATGGCGATCAAATATGTTCTTTGATCAGATCAGAAAAAGTTTCAACGCCCATACTGATCTTAACCGTTGAAACCGACGTGGCCGATAAAGTGCGCTTGCTCAATTCCGGTGCCGATGATTATATGACCAAGCCTTTCTCGTTGGAAGAATTGGTGGCGCGCGTCAAAGCCATGCTGCGTCGCCCCAAAATTATGAAGGCCGACGTAATTGAAATCGACAACTTGATTATTGATGTCAAAAAACATAAAGTTACGCGGGGCGACAAGGAAATAAATCTGACTTTCAAAGAATTCGAATTGTTGGAATATTTGGCCGCCAATCAAGGTTATGTGATTACTCGTGGCAAAATCATTGAGCATGTATGGGACATGAATGCCGATCTATTCTCCAATTCGATCGAAGTCCATGTCTTCAACTTACGCAAAAAAATCGACAAAAAAGGTGAAAAAAGATTAATTCACACTGTGCCAAATCGTGGATACAAACTGGAATTAAAGAGTTAGTTAATTTCTTCTTAATTTGTATTTAATTTATTGTTTGTTAGTTTAATGACAGAGAATAATAATGAACATTAAGATAAATTGATCCCCTTTTTTGGTCGAGATCAATTTTTTATACATATCATATCTAAAAGGAGCACCATGAAAAAATTGATGAAAGATGTTTTGGTCAGCAAGAAAAATAGAAAAGCTAGCAAATTGACCAAAAAAGCCATCAAGCTCACCGAAGGTGTATACAGTTACTGGATGAATTAGTATCCAAAGGTAAAAATGGCATTTATAATAAAATAGTAAATGCCATTTTTAGATATTTCATGAAAAATTTTCTTTACAAATATTTTTTTAAATCAAATTGTTCCGATCAAAAGCAGGTAAGCCGCGAATATATTTTGAACATCATTTTGCTCGGTCTATTGTTGGTGTCTTTGATTTTAACTATTATTTTGTTTTTTTATCAGTGGATACAGGGGGACAATTATTCTGGCGCCAATCCTTATATTTTGATTGGCGTTTTTTTATTATTTTGTATCGTTTTTATTTTTTCCCGAAAAGGTTATATCAATCTGGCCTCGTGGTCGTTGTTTGCTATATTTTTAACGATCGCTCATATTATCATGTACAAGTCGGGTTATGAAAACGGGGCGAGCCTGTTGTTGTTTGCCTGGGTAATAGTCCTCACCGGCATTTTGTTTGAACAAAAGCATGTTATTTATATTTTGCCGTTGATATTTTCCGATTTATTTTTATTGGGATATTTGGAATTAAACCATCTCTCTTTGCCTTATTTGTATTGGAAGACAAAAGAATTGGACATATCGAATATTTTTGGTTTCGTTTTTATCATGCTCATTATTGCCATTATTTCCTGGCTCTACAATAGAGAAATATTTAAATCGTTGAGCCGCGCCTTGAAGTCGGAAGCGGATTTGCAAAAAGAACGTGACTTGCTGGAAGAAAAAGTGGAACAAAGAACCAAAGATTTAAAAGAAGCGCAAATACAACAAATCAATCAGTTGGCCAAATTTGCCGAATATGGTCAGTCCATGTCCGGTTTGATTCATGATTTGATCAATCCGATCACGGCCATCTCGTTAAATTTGGGCCAGGTCAAAACTTTGACCGACCAGAACAAAGTGGCGGAGACCAAGAGCTATTCCCAAAGTGCCTTATCAGCAGTCAAAAAGATGGAGGAGTTGGTTTTGCTCAACCGCAACCGCATGCGTCAGGAAGTAAATGTGACCAAATTTTCCGTCGTCACAGAAATGACGGAAATGATGAAATTTTTTGACATCAAAGCCCGCAAAAAAGACATCGAAATCGTCACCAGTATCGATCGAAATATATATATAAAAAATGACAAGGCCAAATTCGATCAGATGATGAGTAATCTTATCGCCAATGCTATTGATGCTTTTGATAACTGTAGTAAGGATAAGAAAAAAATCAGTATTCGTATCCATCAATTTGGACAGCAGTTGCAAATTGTTGTCGAAGACAACGCTTGTGGTATCGACCAAAAAATAATCGATAAAATTTTTGATCCATTTTTTACCACCAAAACAAGCAGCAAGGGAGTGGGAATCGGTCTGTATTTGACCAAAAATGCTATCGAGCAAGGCTTCGGCGGTACTATTTCTGTGGAAAGTAAGCCGGGCCAAGGCACCAAATTTTATGTGGCTTTGCCGATATAAAACTTGTTTATTGCCATTATCATACTTTTAAAAGACTTATGAATACTTCAACAATAATAAAAAAATTGCTAACATCTTTGGTTACCAAGTCAATCTTTGAAAGTGTCAGCCTGACTGACCAAAAGAAAGTAATGACTAACAAAACCAAATACCATACCATTTTCCAACCGGCCCTAATTCTGAATGCTTTATCAGACATTGATTTGCCGCAAAGTTTATCAATCAAATCGGATATTGCCGCTTTTTTGATCCGTCAAAAAAGTTCCGACTGGTCGTTTAATTATTGGGACAAAAAAACACCGGAATATCACAAATTTCGTATTCCCAATGATTTGGACGATTCGGCTGCTGCTTGGTCCGGTCTGTGGCGATTTGACCAAAGTAAATTTCCCCCAAAAACATTAGCCAAGATCACCAACGTTTTGATCAACAATGAAGAACAAGAGGGCGGGCCGTATCGGACCTGGATTCTTTTTGGTTGCACCGATCAGAAGTGGCTGGACGTCGATCCGGCCGTCAATGCTCACTTGGCTTATTTTTTATCTTTAAATGATATTGAATTGCCAAATCTGACCGCTTTCTTTGAACAAATTATTCATCACAAAAAATATCAATCAATATATTATCCCAATGATTATGCCACGATTTATTATTTATCGCGTTGCTATCGCGGTCCGCTGAAAGAAGAATTGGTCAAAGATATTTTGCAAAGAAAAAGTAACAAAAATGAGTGGGGAAATATCTTGCATGATTCTTTAATGGTTACTGCTTTGCACAATCTTGGGTTATCGCCGCAAATTTTTCGGCCCATCGTTGCCAAATGGAAGCAAACGGTTGCCAATGAACAAAACTGGCTCTACCCATTTTGCATGGATCCGGTAGTGAACAAAATAAAACATTACGCCGGCAGCCGAGCTTTGACTATGGCTTTGGCTATTGAAACTGCCGGCAAAATTTTGGCTACCGAAACTAAAAAGAATGTCCCACCTCCAAAAAACAGTCAACAACAGTTGGCCAAAAAATATAGTCAAAAAATTTGGCGCACAGCCATGCAAACGGCCAACGAATTGAATGATCCGTTACGTCAAAAGATTAGCGAATGCTTAAAAGTCATGGCCAAAAAAGATGAAGACGGTGAGATAGTGCTATTGCCTTGGCTATTGGCGCAGCATTGTCGTTTTGTCGATCAACATGATATTTTGCCCCAATTGTCCTTGGCCAATTTGTGGGGTTGGATTGCCTACACCATCTACGACGATTTTTTGGACGAGGAAGGGCAACCGGTCAATTTGCCGGCTGCCAACTGGTCCATGTTGAAGTTGGCGAATATTTATCAAAAAATAGCCGCACTTACCAATCGTCCGACTATCAATCAAAAATTTATGGAATTGATGATGGAGATGGAAAATGCCAATTTGTGGGAAGTACAAAATTGTCGTTTTGTCGATGTAATTTCCAAAGCCGATTTGCCGGATTTTGGTGATTTGCGGATCATTGCCAACAAATCGATCCCGCACAGTATGGGTCCGATTTCCATTATTAAGCAAACGAAAGACTCAACACCAAAAGATGTCGTACACCTTGAAAAATTTTTCCG
>DAIREY010000067.1:0-4192 GCA_036795335.1 Patescibacteria group bacterium | reverse complement strand
CCATAATTCCCGCCGCTGTGCCTATTGCCAACCACCGCAAAAGCAAATCGTTTTGCTCATTTTTATAAATATTCAACAACAAACCGACTATCAAGATCCACAACAATAAATACGATCCCAATCCGACCAACCCCATTGTTGACCACACGGTCATATACGAACTATCGCTTCCCGCTCCGGAATGCAATTTTGCGTCCGTCACAAACCCGCGTCGAATATTTTCTGATAATAAATTATTGTAACCCACGCCATACCACATATTATCTCGAATAATACTCCAATTATCTTCCCATGACGTAATTCTTTTCTGTGCCGTCAAATCCACTTTGTACATTCCTTCCACTCGCTCCATAATTCTCGGGCTACCAAAAAACAACATTAAGCCGGCTACCGCTCCAAACAGCAATACCCTTTTATCAAACATGTACGCCAATATAACAAAAGATACGCCCATAGCCAAAAAAGTGCTTCGCGAATAAGTCAAGGCCACACCGGCGGCAAACAACACACACATTATCAACCAAAACATCTTTTTGCCATCTCCCCAAGCCGGATAGCGAAAATAAAATGCAAAACAAATGGCAAAAAAGAAAGTTAGCAATGCCCCCAAAAAATTTGGATCCAAAAAAGTTGACAACATCCTACCCACATGTGGATCCCAGCCATATTGTGCCAAAAAAATAATATTCGGCAAAAAAACCAACTGCAAAAATCCCACCGCCAATAACGTCATTCCCATCACCAGCAACCAAATCAAATACCTCCTACCTTCCTTGTACCAATTGGTAATGCTCCACACGATTGGCAAAAACATACTATACAAAACCAACCTCGCCCAATACAACCACATCGTCATTTCATCGGTTGTATGAATATCGTTGGTTGCTCGCCAATTAACCATCAAACTGATCATCAAAAACAATACCAGCGCCATCAACACAACATTCCAATTTACTCTTTGTTTCCGTACGAAAATGTTTACTAGCCACACCACTGTCAACAAACCCATCAAAACATCCGACACCAAAATACCTCCCGACCCCACCGACAACCGTACCACTTGTCCCAACAACACCGAGAAAATCGTCATCCACAGACCAATTCGAATATCATACCAAAAACATCCCAACAATATCACTCCACCGACCAACGCCACTGCCAAATACATTTTCAATATTATCAAACCGCCAAACAGCAAAGCCGTCAACAATCCTCCTGTCAGCACCAACCACCATCCTCTCTTGGCTATCTTGGATTTCATCATCTATCAAATTAAAAATAAATACGAAACATTCTATCCGCTATTTATTATAAACCAATTATTAGCAATTTTCTTTATTCAACCACAATTTGCCACATTTTTTCTGCTGTCTGCCCCCAATTGTACTTCTTTGCCTGTTTTTTTCCCTTGGCAACCAATTCATCCGCAAAATTTTGGTTCGTCAACAATTCTCGTATTCCCCCTTTTATTTGTAACAAACTATCCGGATTCACCATCATAGCCGCCCGCCCCGCCACTTCCGGCAAACTGGATACATTTGAAGTCAAAACTGGTGTTCCTATCATCATTGCTTCCAAAATCGGCAAACCAAATCCTTCGTAATTGCTCACAAAATAAAACAACTTGGCACCTTGCATCAAGGCATACTTCTCCTCATCACTTACATAACCGACAAATCTCACTCTCTCGCCAAATCTGATTTTTTCTTTCAATCCAACTAGCTGTTCAAAATACCATCCCTTTTTCCCAGCCAACACGACATCTCCTTGCCATACTCCATCTTCTGCCAATTCCACTACCGCTCGAATCAATTTATCCAAATTTTTTCTTGGTTCCAATGTCCCCACAAATAATACATACTCGTCTTTCACTCCAAATTTTTCCTTTACTTTTTCTGTATCCAAAATACTGAAATCAATTCGATCAACCCCCAAAGGTACCACGCACACTTTATCCTGTATCGATTGAGAAAATTTTTGTAAATCATTACCGGTGGATTGCGAGGGCACAATAATTTTTCGGACATTTTTGATCGCCCCTCTCAGACTTATTTTTTCCAACCTAGTTGCTTTTTGATTATGTTTGACTGCCAATTCCGGTTTGAACGCCACCAAGTCATGCACCATCAATATGCATTTTCCGGAAAAACTTATCCATGGCGCCAAATAACTAGTCAATGATACATATCGATCAAACATCCACCAAATATCCCACACCGCTCGGATATGCCACCACCAACCGGACCATGGATATACCACCTTATGAAAATTTTTTGGCCAATCGGATATATCAAAATCTTGGTCTGCCAGCAAAAACACCTCATCGGTTTGCTGAATTTTTTTCCACTCATTCACTACCTTCCATACCACCATTCCCTTGCCGGCTTTGTTTTCTCTGATCGCTTCCCGATAATCGATAGCTATTTTCATAATTGCCAATATTAAACAAATTACACCAAATCATATTTGATCAACAACTGTGCCCAAGCCTTTATTTCCTCAATTTCCACCCGATAGTTTTCTCGAGAAAATCTCAAACCGAAAACACCTTTTACTCCTTCCGGCAAATCAATTTTTTTAATCTCTTTATCGTGCTCGTCGGCCGACAATACTGCCTCATCATCTCCTTCTATATATTTTTGCCACGCCCTTGCCGCTGTCAACGGATACCCCAATATTACGCCCTGTTCATACCCGGTAATTTTACCATTAAACCACTCATCGATATACTTTTGATCTTTGGCAATGATACCGGTCAAAAAATTTTCATTAGAATTATAAAATCGATATTTCAAACCCAAACTATCCAAAAATTCTCCCACTTTTTGCGAGTCATCAGCTACCGCTTTTCTACCATTTTCCGTCTTTTCCCAATGACAAGAAGTCACCTCCGCCACTTTCTTTATTCCCGCCAAAACAGAAAAAATCATTTGTTTCTCCAACATTAACGCATTATCAGCATTATGTCTAAATAAATCTGTTTGCTTCAACTTAGCAACAACCTCTTCCAAATAGTCCTCATCAACTTCCAATACTTCACCCAAATTATTAATAATTTTTTCCATAATATTTTATTAAACTCTCTAATAAAAATATATTTATCAAAACACCTGCGCCTTCATTGCATATTGCATATTGAATCTTGCATATTCCTCCACTTGAATATTGATCCTTGATCCTTTGCGATTTATTTGGAATTTGAAATTTCTCGCCCACTAATTATTATTCATATAATTTACCAACATGCCAAGCCAATATTGCCCAATGATAAACTACAATATTTCCGATCGAATTATTAATTCGACCCCGCCAGCTACCCGCCACCCAGCCGACAGTATTATTTATCAACCACAGAAAAAATAAAACAATAATCGTCCATATCGAACCAAACACATATGCCGCCCAAACCCACCACACCGACCAATCGCTCCCCCATTTTTTTTGAAATAAATACACTGATGGCAAATACCAATTCAATTTTTTCATCCAACTTTCTTTTTTAAATCTAGCCTCACCGGTACTTTTTCCTTCATAATGAATCACCTCCGCCTCCGGAAAATAAACCACATGCCAACCAGCCAACCTGATTCGATATTGCCAATCGGTTTCTTCCCGAAACAAAAAAAACTTTTCATCAAACCCGCCCACCAATCGATAAGCGCTTCGACGTACCCACATCGCCGCTCCCAGCACATGCGCTACTTCTCGTATTTGTCCATTAATATGCCAGCTACGCGAAAACAACTTGCCCGGATAATTTCTCTTTGGCCACAGTTTATACAACACTCGATCCAACAAAGTATTTTCCAACCACGCTGAAATCACTCCCGGAAAATTGTCAAACGCCGATATTTGCACCACACCATCACCATACACTACCTTAGGACCCAACACTCCCACTTCTTTATTCATTTGCATATATTCAAAACATTGCCAGATGCATCCTTCTTTTAATTCCGTATCAGGATTCAATAAAAAAATATAATCGCCTTTCGATTCTTTGATCCCCAAGTTATTTCCGGCTCCAAAACCATTGTTTTCCGCCTCTATCCACTTCACCCAACCATATTTTTTCAAACCTATCATTTTATTTGTACCATCAGTGGAAGAATTGTCCACCACAATCGTCTCCACCTTCAAATCCGGAACAGGTCAGGGCCCTGGTTTCCGCCCACCAGACAAATCCGGAGGG
>DAIREY010000006.1:0-20490 GCA_036795335.1 Patescibacteria group bacterium | reverse complement strand
GGATCCAGCAAGTCAGATGGAATTATTGATAATGGTGTTAATTTGGATAATTTATCGGCAGGTGAAAGTGTGAGTGTGGTGTTTGATGCGACCGTGGAAACAAATTCCGAAGTGCGATTGGAAAACGTGGCTACCATAACAGCGGAAAATGCCGATAGCGTGAATGATAATGCTTATGTCAATGTACAGGGCGGAAGTGAAAATCCGGATTTGGCTATCACCAAAACCGTGGCCGAGGGAAAAAATGGTACTGATTATCAAGAAAGAGTAGAAACAGAAAATGATGATTATGTGCATTTTCATATCGTAGTAGAAAACAATGGTGAAGATCGGGCCAATGAAGTGGTGGTTTTGGACGATATGGATAGTCGTTTGGAGTATGTGGACGGTACATTGGAAGTGGATGGCGATGATCGCGACAATGATGCGGATGATTTTTTTGACAATGGTATCAATATTGGTTATTTGGATACAAATGAAGATGTAGTGATTACATATAGTGCACAGGTAAACACCAATAGTGAAGTGGATTTGGAAAATGAAGCAACAGCGACAGCGGATAATGCCGATAGCGTGCGTGATAGTGCCTATGTGGAAAATGCCGGAAGCGGTGACGATGAATCATATTTGTATATTTCCAAGAGTGTCGATCAAGATGAAGTGCAACCAGGGGAAGAAGTAGAATATACTATCGTGGTACGCAATACCGGTGATGGTGACGCAACAAATGTGCGAATTACTGATGACTTACCTTCACGTGTACGTTATATATCAAGTTCAATCGATGTTAATGTGGATGGTAATGGTGATGTTGAAGACGATGATTTGTTTGGTGATGGCGTGATTATTGATGTTTTGGAGCCGGATGATGAAGTAACAATTACTTATGATGCGCGAGTGGATAGTGATGCGGCTGATGGAGCCAGATTGGTAAATACGGCGGTGGCGCGAGATGATGAAGGAGATCGGGCGGAAGATGAGGCAACTATCACTGTGGCCAATGACGGATATTTGCAATTGACCAAAGACGTGGATAAATCAAATGCGAAAGCCGGAGATACCTTGACATACACGATCACTGTGGAAAATACCGGTGATGGGGATGCAACAAATTTGGTAATTATCGATGATTTGCCAAATTATGTAAGCTATATTGATGGTTCAATGGATATCAATGGCGATAATGTGCGTGATTATGACGAACAAGATTTGTTTGAATCAAGAGGCATTCGTGTTTCAAAATTGAGCCAAGGTGATGAAATAGAAATTGTTTTTAAAGCCAAAATTTCTTCAAGCGTAAGCAACAACACTACTTTGGAAAATTTAGCCGAAGTGGAAGCGGATAATGGATTAAATGACGAAGATGTAGCAACTACTTTTGTGGGAAGCGGAGGCAACAATCCGAATATTGATATTGTAAAATTGGTGAGAAATGATACAACCGGTGGTTCTTATTCATCTTCAAACACAGCCAAACCAAGTGATGTATTGGAATACAAGATAACCTTGACCAATACCGGCAATACCCGACTGACTAATGTTAGAGCACAAGATGTTTTGCCAAGCGATATCAGCTATTTGGGTGGTACGGTGAAGGTATGGTATAACAACAGTGAATTATCAGGTGATTACAATGGTATAACCGGTAGTGGGGTTACTTTGCCGGATATGAATGTGGGTGATGTAGTAACTATCACTTTCAAAGCAAAGGCTTCCAGCTCAGTGAGTGGTTCACGGACAAACACAATTAATGTTACATCAAATTTGGCCAATGATACTGCTTCGGCTACGACCAGATTTGAAGGGACGACAACTCAGACAACTACCAGAAATCTTCCGGATAGTGGTCCAAATATTTCTTTCGGTTTCTTGTTGTTTTCCGGAATGGGTGCTTTGACGTGGTTTATCCGAGAAAAATATTTGTTGGGTCAAATGTTGTAGGATTGTTATATAACATCTTTTGTCAAAACACTATTATGTAAGGAAAATTGACAAAGAGTTTATATATAATAACGATGGCGCTTAGTATGATAAAAAAGTCTTTCTCAAAAATGGAAGACTTTTTTGTTGGTCAATAATCAATGAGTTATAATTGAAGGTGTTAATATTTAAATCAAATAGACGAACATGATTCACGAAATTGAGAAAGAAATACAAAGTCTGAAAAAAGAAATCATAAAAAACAAGGAGTATCTTTGACGATCTGGGATTGGCAAAAGAGATTGAAGAGTTGGAAGGTTTGACGACTGAGGAAAATTTTTGGTTGGATAAAGAAAATTGTGAAAAAATTTTTAATCAAATTTCCAAGAAAAAAAAGATGTTGGAATCTTGGAACTCTTTATACAAACAAATATGTGACTATGAAGAATTGGCGTTGTTACTCAAAGAGACTGATGATGAAGATGAAGTGATCGAATTGAACAGTGATGTCAAAAGTTTGGCCGCCAATTTTACCAAGGCGGAAATTAGTTTGTTGATGAACGAAGAATATGATGGAGAAAATTGTATTCTCGCTATTCATGCCGGTACAGGGGGAGTGGATGCGCAAGATTGGGCGGAAATGTTGATGCGAATGTATGCTCGATATGCCGAGAAGAAAAATTTGAAAAGTGAAATTATGAGCATTACTTCCGGTGAGGAAGCCGGTATAAAGAGTGTAACCATTTTGATCAAAGGGACGGATGCATATGGTTTTTTGAAATCAGAGTCCGGAGTACATAGGTTAGTGCGGCAATCGCCTTTCAATGCCAAGAGTTTACGCCAGACATCATTTGCGTTGGTGGAAGTTGTGCCTTTTTTGGAAAAAGAAATTGAATTGGAAATTGATAAAGATGATTTAAAAATTGACACATATCGTTCGAGTGGTCATGGTGGCCAAAATGTCAATACGACTGATTCGGCAGTTAGGATCACTCATCTGCCGAGTGGATTGGTGGTGACCTGTCAAAATGAGAGGTCGCAGTTACAAAACAAAGAGACGGCGATGAAGATTTTAAAAGCCAAATTGTATGCTCAAAAAAAAGAAGAACTGGAGAAAAAAGAACAAGCTATCAAAGGTGAAAGTCGGCAGGGGAGTTGGGGCAATCAAATTCGTTCGTATGTAATGCATCCGTATAAAATGGTTAAAGATCATCGAACTGATTGTGAAACCAGTGATGTGGACAGCGTAATGGATGGGGAACTGGAAGATTTTGTTGAAGCATATCTGCGATGGCACAAAATGGTATAATGTAATTTGGTATAAGAATAAAAACAAGGATAAAATTTTTTATGATTCGACTAGATCATGTTTACAAAAAGTACGGGGATGTGTTGGTTTTGGATAATCTGAATATTGATGTGGAAGAAGGGGATTTTGTGTCTTTGGTCGGTCCGTCGGGAGCCGGTAAGTCAACGTTGATCAAAATTTTGATTGCGGAAGAAAAGCCAACTAGTGGTCATGTGTATGTGCGTGGTTATGATATTACAAGACTAAAAAAAGGTGATGTACCATTTTATCGCCGAGGTATCGGAGTGGTTTTTCAAGATTTTAAACTATTGCAACAAAGAACGGTGTATGAAAATGTGGCGTTTGCTTTGGAAGTTTGCAACCGCTCCAATCAAACTATTATAAATCGAGTGCCGCAAATACTGGATATGGTTGGCTTGTTGCACCGAGCCGATTATTTGCCGCAGATGTTGTCAGCAGGTGAAATGCAACGAGTGGCGATTGCCAGAGCCTTGGTAAATCAGCCGCAGCTTTTGATTGCTGATGAGCCGACGGGCAACTTGGATCCGATTAATGCCTGGGAAATTATTCAATTGTTGTTAAGAATCAATGAAGCCGGTACAATTGTTTTTTTGGCAACGCATGGTAAGGAAATCGTCAATTCAGTCAAAAAAAGAGTGATTACTTTGGAGGCGGGAAAGATCAAAAAAGATCAGAGGAAAGAAGGAAAATATGTAATATAAAAGAAATAAAGAAAATAAGCAATGCTTACAATAACTAGGTTAACAAAATTTGGGTTAGTGAATTTTGTCAGAAATTTGTGGTTGAATTTGCTGGCAACTTTTGTGATGTCTTTGACATTGATGATTATCACTGTATTGTTGATATCAGCTTTTTTTGTACAATCGGAGATAAAAAATATCGAGTCGAAAATTGATTTTGAAATTTACTTGAATGACGGAACAACCGACGACAAAATTGATGTTTTAAAACAGGCGATTACCAATACAGTAGAAGTGTCGGAAATGAAATTGATTACCAAAGAAGAGGCCGTTGAGCGTTACAAGGAAATATTCGGCGATCGGGAAAAATTGATCACTTATATTGAACAAGAAAATGCGTTAAAGCAAAGTTTGATAGTCAAGACCAACAATCCGGATGATCTGGAAAAAGTAAGCAAAGTGGTTAATGAATCTGATTTCAAAGATTTGATATACAGCAGCAGTTATTCGCGAAATAGAGATATTATTGTGAAATTGATGGGCGTGATTGATTTTGTGCAAAAAGCGGGAATATTGATTGGTTTGCTATTTATTTTTATTGCGGTAGCGGTGGTATTTAGTACGGTAAGAATAGCGATTTATTCCAGGAAAGATGAAATTGAGATTATGAAATTGGTGGGTGCTACCGATTGGTTTGTGCATGCACCTTTTTTGATTGAATCAGGTTTGTTTGGAGTATTCGCGGCTATTTTTTCTACAATCATGGTTTCAACCGTGGGATACTATATGTCGTTGATTGCCCAGTCTTATTTGGGTGTGTCCGGTGATTTTTTTGGCCAATTTGTCGATAAATATTTATTGTTTATAATCGTTTTTCAATTGTTGCTGGGAGTGACTATTAGTGTAGCAAGTGCGTTTGTAGCTATCAGAAACCATTTGAAATAATTTATTTATAGAATGATCAAAAGATTTTTATTAAATTTTTGGGTGGTGTGTTGTGTGTTGTTGATGAATACGTCTGGTGTGGTGCAGGCGCAAAGTATTAGCGATTTGAAACAGCAACAAGATGATATTCAACAAAGGATGGATGACTTGAAAGGTTTGATTGACCAAAAAATGAATGAAGCGGTTAATTTGGAAAATCAAATTGCTATTTTTGATGCCAAAATTGAGCAGTTGCAACTACAGATTCAAGACACTGATTTGGATATAACTAATAAACAAAACAAAATAGATACATTATCTGACGAGATAAATCGACAACAAAGAGTATTGGATTATCAAAAAAATATATTGGACGAAAGTTTGCAAATGTTATACGAGCAGAGAGATCAAGATATCGTGATGATTATTTTGAGTTCAGAAAATTTCTCAGATTTCGTGAAACAAATAACATATGTGGAAGCAGTGAAAGAGCAAGTAAGAACTACCATTGTGGAAGTGAACAAAATAAAAAGTAATTTGGAGTCACAGCGTGGTGAACTGAAGAATGAAATGTCAGAATTGGAGGACTTGAAGAAACGAAAGGAGGAAGAACAAGCTGCTTTGCAAAGTCAAAAAGATGCGAAGAGTTTGATGTTGGAACAAACTAAAGGCGAAGAAGAAGAATTTCAAAGGCAATTATCAGAAGCGGCTGCAGAAGAACAGTCGGTGGCTGATGAAATAGATCGATTGGCCGAAGAAGCTCGTAAAAAATTGGAACAACAATATCCCGGATTGGAAGGAGGAGACGGTTTTGGATATCCGTTGGCCGGAGTCAATCGTATAAGCGTGATAGGCGGTGATTATATGGATCCATATTATGGTTTTGGATTTCCGCATACCGGGGTGGATTTAGCGGCGGCGCAGGGGACACCGGTTTATGCAGCAGCAGACGGAGTAGTAATCGTGGCCTATGATTCCGGTGGTGGTGGGTTGAGTTACATTGCTATTCAACATGCCAATGGTTTGATGACAAAATATTTGCACGTAAGTGAAATTTTCGTATCGACTGGTCAATATGTTTCTCGTGGAGAAGCGGTTGGATTGTCAGGCGGTTCGCCGGGAACACATGGAGCCGGATATTTCACGACCGGAGCACATTTGCATTTTGAGATTGATGATACAAACGGGAATTCGGTAAATCCGCATAATTTTTTGGATATTGCTTTACCATATTAATTTAAATAATCCGAATCTAGGGGAAAAAAACCGGTGATAAAAATTCATGGGCCAGGTTGGATGTGAGGTAGATTTTTTTATGTAATAATATATTTAAAATATGAACATAATAGACAAAACTAATAAACCGGAAATATTGGCACCAGCCGGTGATTTGGAAAAATTGAAGGTGGCTTTGATGTATGGCGCGGATGCCGTTTATGCTGGAGTGCCCGAGTTTGGAATGCGGGTAAAAGAGATTGGATTTGATCTGAACAGTTTGAAAGAAGGTATTCAATATGCTCATGATTTAGGGAAAAAGGTATATGTGACAGTGAATATTTTTGCCAAAAATCATGACATCGAGTTATTGCCGGATTTTTTGCATGAATTGGAAAAGATTAATCCGGATGCTTTGATTGTGGCTGATCCTGGTATTATGGGTGTGATTTATGATGAGAAGATCAAGACCCCGCTGCATATTAGTACTCAAGCCAATATTATCAATTGGCGGGCGGTGTCATGGTGGGTGGAAAAGATGAATTTTGAGCGAGTGATATTGGCTCGAGAATTGCATTGGATGGAGATAAAAGAAATACATGAACATTGTCCAAACATCGATTTGGAGATTTTTGTCCATGGAGCGATGTGCATGTCGTATTCCGGCCGGTGCAATATAAGTAATTACTTGACCAATCGTGATGCCAATCAAGGTGATTGTAGTCATTGTTGCCGTTGGAATTATAAAGTTTATGTAGAAGAACAAACACGACCGGGAGAATTGATGTTGGTGGATGAAGATGAACGAGGCAGTTATTTTTTTAATTCCAAGGATTTGTGTTTGATTGGTATGTTGGATGAATTGTTACAAACCGGTGCAATGAGTTGGAAGATTGAAGGCCGAAATAAGAGTATATATTATTTGGCTCAAGTGATCGGTCAGTATCGAGCGGCCTTGGATGATTATTGGGAAAGTCCCGAGAAATATAAGGAAAATATTGGCAATTATTTGAACGAGCTTGAAGCGGCGACTTCAAGAGGATATACGACAGGATTTTTTGGTAACGATGGAAGTAAAATGGTAAATATCGATGTTCGCAAACAAGAAAAAGACAAACAATTTGTTGGTTTGGTGTTGGGAAAAGAAAATGGTTTAGTAAAAGTTGAAGCAAGAAACCAGATAAGGATTGGTGATAAGTTGGATATATATACTACAAATGGAGCAAAAGAAATATCAATTGATGGTTTTTTGTATGAGAATGGAGAAAAAATGGCGGATGTAGTCAATACTAATACTATTTTTTATGTATCAGATAGTGATTGGCCTGCGTATGCCATGATTCGCAAAATTGTAAATTGATTGGAAAATAATCGGTTAAGTATTCTATAATATAAAATAGTTAATATTTTTATTTGTAATGGAGATAGTTATGGAAATTATATTTGCAATGGCTGGTTTATTGTTGCCAGCGGGGATTGTATTGTTTTTTGTAATATTGTCTGCCATTAAACAAGTAAATCAGTATGAGCAAGGTGTCAAATTTTCTTTTGGTAAATATTCCGGGTTGATGTCACCGGGTTGGAAATTGGTTATACCGATTTTTCAATCATGGATAAAGGTGGATATGAGAACAAAAGTAGTAGATGTTCCCGAACAAGAAACATTGACAAAGGACAATATCTCGGTGCGAATTAGTGCGGTAATTTATTACAAAGTAATAGACGCCAAAAAAGCTATTTTGGATGTGGAAAATTATAACTATGCTATTTTTCAATTGGCGCAAGTGACTATGCGAAATATTGTGGGTGAGGTGGAAATGGATGAACTGTTGTCAAAACGAGAGGAAATTTCTAAAAAGATCAAAAACATCGTTGAGAGAACAACTGATTTGTGGGGAATTGAAGTGGATAGTGTCGCATTGAAAGATGTTATATTGCCGGAAAATATGGTACGCACCATCGCCAAGCAAGCTGAGTCAGAAAGAGAAAAGAGATCGGCGATCATTAAGGCCGAGGGAGAATTGCAAGCGGCTGACAATTTGGTATCGGCTGCCAAGAAACTATCATCAGCTCCCGGGGCATTGCATTTGCGTACTTTGGCGACTTTGAATGATTTGTCCAGTGATGACTCAAATACAGTAATTTTTGCCATACCGTTAGAAGTACTGCGAGCTTTCGAGACATATAATGAAAAGGGTAAGAAGTAAATTTATTAGATTATACAAAAAAAGGAAAAATATGAAAGTAGCGATAAATGGTTTCGGCAGAATTGGTCGTCAAGTAATGCGAGCGGCGGTAAATAATAATTGGCATCACAATATTGTAGCGATTAATGATTTAACTGATGTGGAAACATTGGCGCATTTATTTAAGTACGATTCTGTTTATGAAAAGTTTGATGGTCGGATCGCAACGGCCGGATCGGACGATAAGTATCAAGGTTATTTGATTATTAATGATCACAAGATCGGTGTATTGTCAGCCAAAGATCCGGCGACATTGCCGTGGAAAGATTTGGGTGTTGATGTAGTAGTAGAATCGACCGGTTTTTTTACTGACAGAGAAAAAGCAGAATCGCATATTAGAGCCGGAGCAAAAAGAGTGGTTATTTCCGCGCCAGCCAAATCGGATAATGTTGATACGTTTGTAATAGGAGTTAATGAAAAAGACTTGATTGATCAAGATATTATTTCTAATGCTAGTTGCACGACTAATTGTATTTCTCCTGTGGCCAAAGTTGTTGAAGAAAATTTTGGAATAGAAAAAGCGATGATGACCACAATCCATGCTTATACCGCTGACCAAAGATTGGTTGATGCGCCTCATAAAGACAAAAGACGAGGTAGAGCGGCAGCGATGAATATAGTCCCTACTACGACTGGAGCGGCGATTGCTACTACCAAAGCATTGCCGCAACTCGATGGAAAATTTGACGGGTTGGCAATTCGAGTGCCGGTGATTTGCGGATCATTGTCAGATTTTACTTTTTTGTTGAAGAAAAATGTCACAAAAGAAGAAGTTAACGAAGTTTTTGAAAAAGCGGCTAACGGAGAGTACAAAGGAATAATTGAAGCCAGTCATGAACCACTGGTTTCCCGAGATATAATTGGTAATGAGCATTCGGCTATTGTTGATTTGGAATTGACCAAAGTGGTTGATGGTAATATGTTGAAGATGATTGCTTGGTATGATAATGAATGGGGCTATAGTAATCGTTTATTTGAGTTGGTACGTTCGATGGAGGATAGATATGCCGCTTAAATTACTTGAAGAAGCTGATTTAAAAGATAAAGTGGTTCTGATCAGATCTGATTTTAATGTGCCTATATCAAATGGAGTAGTGACCGACAATACTCGAATAATTGAAGCAGCCGAAGGATACAAATATCTGATAGCTCATGAGGTAAAGAAAATTATTATTTTAACTCATTTGGGTCGGCCGAACGGTATGGTTGTGGAAGAATTAAAGGTGGGGCCTTTGGTGAGAGAATTGGAAGGAGTTTTGGGCGAAGAAATAATGTACATTGACAAATCTCCGCGGCAAATTACCAAGGATAACATAAATAACGTTTTTGAAAAAATTATTTTTTTAGAGAATATCCGTTTTGATTCCGGTGATGAGAAAAATGATCCGAAGTTGGCAGAAAGACTGGCTAAATTAGCTGATTTGTTTGTACTGGATGGTTTTGCAGTAGCTCACGGAGAACATGCCAGTGTTACCGGGATTACCAAATTTATTCCTTCGTACGCCGGGATAAATTTGATGCATGAAAAAAATAAAATTGATAAATTTTTGGGTAACATTAGCAAGCCGTTTTGGGGATTTTTTGGTGGTATAAAACTGAATGATAAAATTCCGGTTATCAAATCTTTGGCGACAAAATTAAACGGAGTGGTGTTTGGCTCTAGTATTGCGACTGCCTTTTTGGACAAGTTTGGTTATGGAGTAGGAAGTTCAATAGTGGCCAACAATAGTCGAGAGGCCGTATCGGATTTTTTGGATTTTATGAAAGCTAATGACGTAAAAGTAATTTTTCCAAAAGATTTAATCGTTGGCGATGTGCAGAACAAAGTGCGTAAATTGGTTTTTGAATTTGATTTTGAACAAATTATCAACGACGAAAATCGCAAGTTGTTTGATGTGTGCGCCGAAGGTGAAGCTATTTCCGATATTGGTGATAAGAGTATCGAAGCGTTTGCTGAGATAATCAACAAATCGAATACAATGTTTTGGAATGGACCTTTTGGTTGGGTCGAAGAATCAGATTTTGCTGTTGGTTCATTGAAACTGGCAGATTTGTTAGCAAAAGCAAAAGCGACTACAATGGTAGGTGGTGGAGATACGGTGGCTTTTTTGAATAACAACGCCTTGATGACAAGTTTTGAATATGTTTCAACCAGTGGCGGAGCAATGATGGAATATGTTGCCAATGGTGATTTGCCGGGTTTGAAAGCGTTGAGAAATTAGAAAAAAATTTTATTGCTAAAATGTTATTATAGGAGAAAAATATGCAGTTGAAGTATGAGAATAAACCAAATTCGCAAATATATTTTCTGGTAAAAGTTGATGCGGAAAAAATGCCCGAATACAAAATTCAAGCGTTACGTGAGTTGGGAGAAGGTATGTCTGTCGGTGGATTCAGAAAAGGGAAAGCACCGGTGAGTGTGGTAGAAAACAGTATTGGTGCGGAAAAATTATTGATCGAGGCGATGGATATGGCCGTTAAGAGTAGTTATTATGATGCGGTTATGAGTGCAAAAAATGAGATTACGACTATCGGAACGCCAAAAATTGAGTTAGTTTCCAAAATATCTCCCGATGTTATGAAAGATGGTTTTGAATATTCAGTGCTGGTTGATGTGTATCCGGATATTAAATTGCCGGATCTGCAGAAAATTAAAATTGAGCAAAAAAGTTTAGAAGTAACAAAAGAAGATTTGGATCAGGCAATGAATGAATTTTTACAAAAAAGGTCAAGTCTGAAAGACGCAGATGATAATCATATTATTGTCAAAGGCGATTGGGCTGATGTTGATTTTGTAGTTAAAGTTGATGGAAAAGAATTACCGGATATCGGTAGCAAGCATTTTCCTTTGGTAGTGGGAAGCGGTAGTATGTTGCCGGGATTTGAAGAAAAAATATTGGGATACAAAAAAAATGATACGGTGAAATTTGAATTGGAAGTAGCTGACGATTTTCGAGACAAGAGATTGGCGAGCAAAAAGGTGGAGTTTGAGGTAACGGTAAATGACATCAAAGAAATTGTTAAGCCGGAATTGGATGACAAATTGATTGGTGAATTAAAGATAGAAAATGTAGCTAATGTCAAACAATTTACCGATTTTTTGAAAGATAATTTGCAGAAAGAAAAAGAGACGAAGATAGAAGACGAAGTACGTAATGAAATCTTGGAAAATATTTTTAAAGAGGTTGGTTTTGATTTGCCTAACACTTTGTATGAACGGGAAATTCACATGATGTGGCATGAGTTTGAGGACAATTTGAAACAAAAAGGAATTGATCCAGTTGATTATCTGCAAAAAGAAAAGTTAGACAAGACAAAGATAATTGACGGATGGAAAGAACAGGCCGAAAAGCGAGCTAAGATGACATTGATGATTGGTGAAATGATTCGAAAGTATGAAATCAAAGTGGATCATCAAGAAGTGACTGATTATGCCAAATCGGAGCTGGAAAAGATTAAAATGAATTTATCAAATATGTATCCAAATGATTGGAAAGAAGCATACAAAGGATATCAAAAACAGTTTAAAACGGAACAATATGTGAAATATTTTGAGGAACAAATATTAGTTTCCAAATTATTTGATTATTTAAAAAATAAAGTTGTTAAATAGGAGAAATATGAAAATGTTTAATCAACTTATACCAATGGTGGTAGAGAAATCTAGTTTTGGCGAGAGAGCATTCGACATTTATTCAAGATTATTAAAAGAACGAATAATTTTTGTTGGTTCGCCCATTGATGACAACGTGGCAAATTTGGTAGTAGCACAATTATTATTTTTGCAGAGTGAAGATGAAAAAAAAGATATTAAATTTTATATCAATTCGCCGGGTGGGTCGGTGACGGCCGGTTTGGCCATATATGACACGATGCAGCACGTTAAGCCGGATATTGTAACGATATGTATTGGTCAAGCCGCTTCGATGGCAGCAATACTATTGTCGGCTGGTAAAAAAGACAAAAGATTTGCCTTGCCAAATTCGCGCATAATGATTCATCAAATTATGGGTGGAGCGGAAGGACAAGCATCTGATGTGGAAATACAAGCCAAAGAGATGATGCGACTGAAGAGCAATTTGAATGATATTTTAGTGAAACATACCGGACAAAAGTACGAAAAAATAGAAAAAGATACTGATCGAGATTTTTTTATGAATCCAGTAGAAGCCAAAAAATATGGTTTAATCGATAAAGTGGTGTAATTTTTTTAATGATGATTTTTACATGATTGATTAAGAAAAAGAAAGTATTGACATTATAGTGTTATAATTATATATTTAATGTGTCATAGTTATTAAATGTATATATTTATTGTTTAATTGTTGGGTAAAAAATGATAAGCAACACTAGTACTCAAGATAATGGAGGGAAAAATATTTTAGATGGTATTATGGCTTCGCAGTATCGAGAAGAGCTGGAGGAAGCTGATTTGTCGAAAATGATGTCGAAGGCGTTTGCAGGATTGAAAAGAAAACAGAGACATGTATTAAAAAAACGGTTTGGTTTGGTTAATGGTGAAGTGAAGACATTGCAGGAAATTGGTGACAGCTATGGTGTTACACGAGAAAGAATTCGGCAGATCGAAAAGGCAGCTATCAAAAGATTGGGTAGAGAAATTAATTTTAAAAATTTCAATCCGATTACTTTTTTGGTAGTGGAAGAATTGGAAAAAGCCGGAGGCGTGTTGGCGGAGGAAGATTTGATAAAAAGAATATTGGGCGACAAACGCCATGATGTAATCAATGCCAATATTTTGCGCTTGTTATTTGAGATTCATCCGGAGTTATTTTTTATTAAAGAATGTGATCATAAAAATGTAGCGTGGTCTCTGGAAGGATACGATCAGGAAAAAATGATGAATGTTTTGTTGTTATTACATGATTTTTTTGAAGATGAAAAAGAAGTTAAACATATTGATGATTTACACAATTATGTGAGCGAAAATAACGAAATTGATTTAATGCATTTACAGTCTTTGCTTGGTTTGTCAAAGAGGATTATGAATGTTGGCGACAATAAGTATGGTTTGTATGAATGGACATTTATTAATCCAAAGAATATTCGAGATAAAATATATTTTGTTTTGAATAAATATAAAAAGCCGATGCATTTTTTGGATTTGACGGAAGCAATTGGAAAAGAAGATTTTATATACAAAAAAAATGTCACTCATCAAGCAGTACACAATGAATTAATCGCTGATAATCGATATGTTTTGATTGGAAAAGGTATTTATGCATTGTCGGAATGGGGTTACCAGTCTGGTACAGTAATAGACGTAATCAATCAGATTATCAGAGAGAATGGTGATCGTCCGCTATCCAAAGATGAGATAGTTGATCAAGTGACAAAACGAAGGATGGTTAAAAAGAATACAATTATAATAAATTTGCATAACAAAAATTATTTTTACAAAACTGCTGACGGTTTGTTTGCAATAAAAAATAAATAAAAAGAAAAAAACTATTATTTTTTTATGTTTGCATATTACACGTTGATATATATTTTTTTGGTGTTGGTATGGGCAGGTATTGTTTATCTGCTGTTCTTAACGGTACAAAACAGGCGATATCGAGCTTGGTTAGAAAAACAGAAAATGACTACCATATTGTTGAAAGTACCAAAAAATAACGAGAAAACAGCTTTGTCAGCTGAACAAATGTATGCCAGTTTGCATGGGATTTTGCGTGACAAATGGAAATTGTTTGTAGCCGGAGAATTGCAAGAACATTTTAGTTTCGAAATTGTTTCTTCAAGTAAGTATATTAAATTTTATGCAACAGTTCCAAACCAATTGGTGGATTTTTTGGAAGGACAAATATATGCGCAATATCCAACTTTGTTAATTGAGAAAGTTGGTGATTATGTGGTTGATTATGATAGAACCGGAAGAAATTTTGCCAGTTGTGAATTGGTGTTGGACAGAAATGAAGTGTATCCGATAAGGACATTTGATTCGTTTGAGGTTGATCCTTTGGCGGGTGTGACTGCGGTATTAAGTAAATTGGGTGATTCAAAAAACCAGATTTGGATTCAATTTTTAATGAGGCCAGTGGATAATTCTTGGCAGAGTAAATGTAAGTTGCAAGTAAAAAAAATCAAAGGAGAAGCTAGCAAAGGTGGTATTTGGGGAATGATGTGGAGAATCGTTTCAATGTTGATACAGCATGTTATAACATCGGGAGCTGGTGATACTAGCGACGGTAAATCTTCGGCTAAAGAATTGACGGCACCAGAAGAAGAGGCGATCAAGGGTATTTATGAAAAATCCACTAAATTGGGCTACCAGTCAAAGATTCGAGTGGTTTGTTTTGCTGATGACAAAGATGATGCAAAGAGTAAAATAAACTCAATAGTGGGTACATTCAAACAGTTCAGCATAACAAATATGAATGGCTTTTCAGCCAGAAGAATTAATGTGAATAAGAAAAATGATTTGGATGCATACGAAAAGAGAAGTTTTTGGGATAAGGGATATATTTTGAATGTTAAAGAGTTGGCTAGTTTGTTTCATTTGCCCAGTATTGCGGTGGCCACGCCGGCGATTGTCTGGTCAACCGCTAAAACAGCCGAGCCACCTAGCAATTTGCCAACAATCGCCAATACTAATAAAGATGACCTGACAATATTTGCTTGTACAAACTTTCGTGGGTTGGAACATAATTTTGGTTTGAAGATAGGTGATCGTTCTCATCACACCTATATCGTAGGTAAAACCGGTATGGGTAAGACATCGCTTTTGCAGAATATGGTTATTGATGATATTAGAAAGGGTAGGGGAGTAGCAGTGGTTGATCCGCATGGTGATTTCGTAGATACGGTATTGGACTATATTCCAAAAAGTAGGATCAATGATGTGATTTTGTTTGACCCCGGTGACAAGGATAATCCGGTAGCTTTTAATTTATTGGAACAAGTTGATGATGATTATAAACCAATCATTGCATCCGGGTTGGTAGGAATATTTAAAAAGTTGTTCGCTGATTCTTGGGGACCACGGTTGGAGCATATTTTGCGCTATACTTTTTTAGCGTTGCTTGATTATCCGGGAAGTACTTTTTTGAGTGTACCCAGGATATTGACTGATGAATATTATCGAGCGGAAGTTTTAAAAAAAGTAAAAGATCCAGTGGTACGAGATTTTTGGTTGACTGAATTTGAAGGATATCCGGATAAGATTCGTCAGGAGGCAGTAATGCCGATTCAAAACAAAGTCGGGCAGTTTTTGGCCAGTGCTACCATTAGGAATATCATTGGGCAACCAGTGACTTCAATGAATATTCGTCAAATCATGGATGAAAGCAAAATATTCTTAGTAAAAGTATCAAAAGGTATTGTTGGTGAAGATAATTCGGCCTTATTGGGTGCGACGATGGTAACAAAAATTCAGTTGGCAGCTATGAGTAGGCAAGATATTCCACGCAGTCAACGTGTACCATTTAATTTGTATGTCGATGAGTTTCAAAATTTTGCGACAGAAAGTTTTGCGTCGATCTTGTCCGAAGCGAGAAAATATAATTTGAATTTACACGTGGCTAATCAATATATTGCTCAAATGGAAGATAGCGTACGAGAAGCAATTTTTGGTAATGTTGGCACATTAATTACTTTTCGAGTGGGTGCCAATGATGCCGAACATTTATCGAAAGAATTTACACCAACTTTTTCGGCGGAAGATTTGACTAATCTGGAAAGATATCAAATATATTTACGAATGACGATTGATGGAATTTCGTCTTCTCCTTTTAGTGCAACTACGCTTCCTTTGCCTAAGTTTAAGACAAATAATGTCGAAAAGATTTGGAAAGTTTCACGTGAGAGATATAGCTCAAATCGAGATTTTGTTGAAAAAAAATTACGTGATTGGGCAAGTGAACTAGATAAAAATAAGGAAGAAGGAGATTTAAAAAATAAACAGCAGAAATATAATAAAAAGAAGAAACCGTTTTTTTCCTTTAATAATCAGACACAGGAGGAGAAAGTCGTAAATATTGAAATGACCGAAGAACAAAAGAAGAAACAAAGTTCCCTGATTGATAAATTGAAAAAGTTTCAGGAAGCAAAAAAACCGACTCCAACTTTGTCATCTGATATTCCCACTTTGACTGATAACAATAGTGTTGATATTGCGCCAGCGGTATCAAATGTTAAGCGTGATGATACAAAGAATAAATTATTGATATCTGATGAAAAAAATAAACATAAAGTTGATTATGTGCGGCAACGTTTGAACCAATTAAAAAATATCGATAAGACAAGTAATAAAATAACTACTCATCAAAAGACGGCAAGCAATGTGAATAAAAAAGAAAAGTTGAAAGAAACTATTCCAAATTCGAAGAATAATAATTTTAAAAAGATCGGTGAAATTACTATTTCAAGCGATGGGATAATCGAAGAAGGTGATAATAACGATATTTCGTTGCCCTAATTTTGTAGGGAACAGTGTATTTAATTAGTCGCACAATGTATCTTGTGCGACTTTTATATTTGAGAAATATGGATAAATAGCTATATAATCTATTTGTTATTTTCTGAGTTTGCGATAAGTTATTATATTGATTGTTTATTATAATACTTTGAGTAAGAATAAATTTTGGAAAAATATTATCAAATATAAATTCGATGTCGCACAATTTAATAATATTTTATGTTTCACTATTGCTATGTTGAATAATTAATGAAAAGCAAGTGTAAAAGCGAGTATTATTCTTGTTAATAATATAAATAATATCTGTTCCCCTACTCTGGTATAATAAAAAAAATGGTATTTTAATAAGGAGGGCAAGAGGGATGATCGTACATTTGGCTTTGGATACTACCAGTTTGAGTAAAAAGAAAAATGAGAAAACACTATTTAGATTGTTTGGCAATGCTTTTCCACTAAAAATAATTGTTAACAATTATACTAAAATTACCAGTAATTTTTTTGATAATAGTAAAGTAAGCTGTGGTATATTTTGCAATGGTACCAAGGGCATGGTTGATATTAAGGATTATAAAAGAAAATATAATATTTGTGTAAAAGGCATTTATTTACCAAATTTACTGGAGCGCGATATTGATGGAAAAAAGGCTTGGAGCGTGATAATTCAAACAATAAAAAACTTCACAAAGGAATATCGACAAGAATGGGGAATATGGAATATTAAGAGAAGAGAAAAAAAATATAAAATTAATGAATTAAAAATAATCAAGATTGATGAACCTTGGGTGTATTTTTCTCTGGTAGATCAAATAACCGAAAATTTTTTATTGGCAATTGATGTCGGAACGGATTTGGAATACTATGTCAAAATAATGAAAAAGTATCACAAATCTTTTGGAAAGAGAATATTGATGTCATATAACTACGATGCGGTCCGCAACGATTTATATGATTCTTTTGTAAAAATGATCAATCAAAAAAGTGATTGTTTACCGGTGTGGCAAGTGTTGACTATGGATATTGATCTGGTTGACAAGAATAATCTACGAGATATTTTGCAATCATTTATTGAATATTGCCAGAAAACACAGGTCGACAATCCCTTGGTAATAATCAAATATAAAAATTATGTTGACAATATAAACAACTGCAAAATATTGCATAATTGTTTATGTTCAATTTTATAAATACTCTTAGATGAAAATTTGGGAGTATTTTTTTGTTTGGCGGTTGATATGTTATTAAGGTTGTGATATTCTTTTTCTGAGTTTAGTTTGAATTTTTAAAAAGGTGGCGAATTTATAATGTTTAAAAAAGAAAATATCTGCGTTTTGATATCATCTTTAGGATTTACGGAATTTGATCGAAAAATGTGTACATTGATTAGACATGCCGGATTTGATAAGGTGGGCGTTACTATTTTGGGCGGAATGATTGTGGATGTTCGAAAAACTGCCAATAATATTTGCAAATATTCTTTTGATCATTTTTGCGGTGATATTCCTGATGTTAATTGGAATTATAAACGTTTGGTATATGATTGGGAAATGGTTAATCGAGATAGATCAAAAAAAAGTTGTATTGATTGGTTAAAAAGAGTGATAATTCAAATGGGGATATGGCGGTTGTATAGCGTAATCGATAAAAAAATGCTGATATCGAAAATCAACGTATTGGTTGAAAATACCAAAGATATTGTTGGTAAAAAATGGATAAGATGGGATAGCCGTGGCGTGATAGAAAATTTAGATATTTTAGATAGTATTCAACCCGATTTAAATATTGTTGTTGAGTATTATCCTGAATCCCATCATCCTTATGTATTTCCGAAATTCATCCAAAAACTAAACGAAGATTATAAACAAAATTTTTGGATATCGATTGATCCTGGTCATTTTCATAGAGCGAAGTATTTGTATTCAGATTGTCGGAATATTCGTGCTGAATATTGGGTGGAAAATTATTTATGGGAGCCTGATATCGCCGGATTAATTCGGATGATTGAGATAAGTAATTTGCAAGTGTGTGGACAAAATGCTCATAATTCTGTCTTTGATGGTGTAATTGACTTTGAAAGAGTATTTGGATTGTTGGGCAAAGGCTTAAATAAGAGAAAAATTGATCCACCCTTTTTTTGGGTGATTGAAGCCACTCCTCTATCAAAGGATGAGTTATGTAATAATATGGAAAGAAAATTAAACATTTATTATAAAAAATTAATAAATGGCTAATAAGATATTTTTTTAAGACTTGGCTAGAGGCTGGGTCTTTTTGCATTTTTTATGAAATATACTCAAAAACATCAT
Organism: Patescibacteria group bacterium; assembly: GCA_036795335.1. Taxonomy (GTDB): domain Bacteria; phylum Patescibacteriota; class JAHJAL01; order JAHJAL01; family JAHJAL01; genus DAIREY01. The sequence continues at coordinate 1,438 of DAIREY010000006.1, read as the reverse complement.
AAATATAGGAAAAATCGATGAATATAATGTTCATTGATTTTTTAATGTAAAAATCATTTTATTTTTTGTAATGGGGTGGAAGAATGATAAATAGTATGAAACTAGGGCAATATTTTTTTTCGGTAGCGGATTGGTGGCGCCATACTTAATGTCGCCCAATATTGGAAGACCGATGTGCGAGAGTTGGGCGCGAATTTGATGGGAACGACCGGTAAGCAAATTTATTTCGACTAATATATCATTATGAAAATTATGGCACTTTGGTAAACAAAACAGTGATTCAATTTTTGGAACGTTGTCGGCGATGCGAAATTCTAGCATTGATTGTTTGTAATTTTGTTTGGGCGTGTTGCTAATTAAACTTTTATTGATCTGGGGATTTTTGTATAAATAATGAGTAAGAGTGCACCAATGAATGTTGAGCGGAGCAGGTTGGTAAATTTCATTTGGTGAACATAGCGCATAATATTTTTTGGTAAACTCCCCTACTCTGAGCTGTTCAGATAGTCTTTGAGCCGCTTTGGATGTTTTGGCAAAGACTATAATGCCACGAACTGGTCGATCGAGACGGTGTAGCAAGCCCAAGTAAACATTACCCGGTTTGTGATATGTTTTCTTAATATATTGTTTGACTTGGTCAAATAAAGACAAATCAGTTGTTTTGTCAGATTGAGTCAGAATATTGAATGGTTTTTCGACAACAATCACGTGATTGTCTTCAAAAATGACATTTGGCGGTAGGTTCATAGAGAATTGGCTAATAAAAAACATCTCCATCATGAAAGTGCAGGAGATGATTTTTAGTATTTTAAAAGTAAAAAATTATTTTTTGTTATTTGAAAAGTAGTGCCAAGTAACCAATAATGGGCTGGCGTTGAAGATCGAGCTATAGGTACCGGAGATAAGACCAATTATCAATGTAAACAAGAACGGCTTGATTGATTCGGCACCAAAAAGATAAAGAGCTAATAGAGTAATAACGACGGTCAAAGAAACATTCAATGAACGGACTAGTGTTTCGTTGACGGAAATATTAACTACCTCTTCGAATGATTCTTTAGTGTATTTACGTAGGTTTTCACGAATTCGGTCAAAGACAACGATGCTATCATGAACAGAGAAACTCATAACAGTCAAAATGGCTGGGAGAAATAAAATATCAATTTCAACATTATAAAAATGACCTAAAATGGAATAAACACCCAAGACGAATAATACATCATGAAGCAAAGCGGCAATAGCGCAAATTCCAAAACGCCATGAGCTTGTTGGGGCGGGAACATTGCGGAAAGCCCATGCTAAGTACAAGATGATAGCTAGGGAAGCCAACAATACTGCCCAAATGGTTTTTTGGGTCAATTCTTTGGAAACAGTGGGGCCAACACCTTCAAAGCGAAGTTCTTTGACGGTGCCGAAATTTTCTTGAAGTTTACTAATG
>DAIREY010000066.1:0-4350 GCA_036795335.1 Patescibacteria group bacterium | reverse complement strand
TCGGCATACAATTCATCGACGCCTTCACAATGGATCGTATAAATTGTATCAACAGTTGGCGTCACATCTTTGCTACCCGACACGGAAGTCTTGCTGGTCCATTCGGCACTACACGCAGTTGCATCGGTCGAAGTCCAAGAGAGATTGACACTGTCTCCACTCACAATTGTTTTGGTCTGATCGCTTTCGTCAAGCAGCAAATCAACCGTCGGCGCTGTTGCTTCGTCACCCTGACAAATAATATTTTCTTCACTCGCAATCAAGTATTCTTTATTAGTGTCTTGATCGATCGCATAAGCATATATTTGTTGTTGAGAATTATTGGTCAAACTATTATCGCTATAAGCAAAACTAAAGTTGCCGGTTGCTGCATTTGTCCAAGTGTATCCCCGATAACTGTCTGCGGATTTTGTTTGACTGGAATAAAATTTAATTTCGTGCGAAGTATTGGGGTGGTCGGTGTCACTGGCTTGCCCGGCCACATTCAAGAGATTTGTGGCGGCATTACAACCACTGGTTGTTATCGAACCGGTTGGCATGTTTTGATTCACCTTGACCCAAACTGTGTCGCTAGCTGAATAACTGTTATTGCTGCAAGTTATGGTATATTTTTGGTCAGTAGTGATATTGGAAATTGTTTCACGATTCAAATAGTCATTGGCATTTTTGTTTCCCGTCCAATCATCAGACGCCACGCAAATTTCCGAGTTGGTGCTTTGCCAACTGAGGGAGGCGCTGCCATTTACCTCCACTACCACTGTCTGATCATTTTCGTTTACCTTCAAATCAACGGTCGATTGTAAATCGTTGCTTTCATCTTCATCGTCATTGCTATGGCTTCCGCCTCCGGCAGAACCGCCGCCGCTTGGTTTGTGAGAGCTGTTATCATCTTCGTCTGGTTGTTCCGGAGCATTTTCGTCGATGGTCACTTCTACCCCGAAAAATTGATCGGCGCGTCGTGGAAACCAATTTTTGTCTTCTGCTACCAACCAATATTTATCAGTCATCTTGTCGCCGGTCTTGGCATCGGCTGGGGCTTGTATCATAAATGTAAAACTACCGGTCGCGCCGGCAACGATATTGCCACCTTTCAAACCGGTTGGACGATTGACTGCCAACCAACTATCTTGATCATATAGTTTACTAATTTTGTCATTCGGATCTATCGTAGCCAGATGAACCGGGTTGCTGGAGTCATTTTCATCCAGCCAGGTTTGTAAACCGGCATTTTTAGCGGTAAAAGTAATTTGTGTTTTATCGCCCGGCGCCAAAGTTAGGCGTTGAAAAGATACGCCGGTAGTTTCCGCCAAATAATCATTGTTTTGCATCTGACCGGCTAGGACCTCAATATTCCAGCACAAGTCTTGACCATTTGCATCTTTATCACCCAGCCAGCGCACATTTTCTACCAACGGTGCGAAACATTCACGATAGGTGCCCGGTGTTAAATTGGCCGGAATGCTGATCTTGAAACCAAATGACATATTTTCATTTGTGTTGGCTTCGGCTTGGTCCGCCCAATGCACTCGATTGGGCGATTTCCAGTTGCCGGCTGTATAAAATTGGCTGACACGGTCGAGAGGATCTATTGTTCCCAATCGCAAAGGAGTATCACTCATAGTATCCCAGCCAATCCATTTTTCGGTTCCCAAATTTTTTAAAGTCGTCCATAAGATCGCTTGTTGGCCCTGGCCAGCCGATACGTTATCTGATTTTGCCACCACTTCGTATTCACCACTATTAGCTTTGGCGAAGGACGTCGTCAAAGCAGGCAATATACTGCCCAAAGCCACCAACAAACCAAGCAGTATAATCACCACTTGTTTTATTGTCTTTTTGTTTCTCATTTGTTATTTAATAAAGATAAAAGATTTTTATTTTTTAAAAAAATCATTAAATCGTAGCATCCGTAGCAAAATATTTCAATGCTCCGCTTGAAACAAAATTACGTATTGGCTTTATGAATAGGCATAAGAAAATATTTGCACTATTGTTAATACACGATTATCAAAATTATTTTTATTCAAAAAAATACTAATCAATCTATTGAACTGGATTTATTTCCTTCTTATTATTTTTTAAAAAATAAACAGCCGGCTTTAAGTCGGCTGTTTTCGAAATTGCTAAAATTTACACAAATTCGTCGCGAGTGTTCTACTCATCCTGATGTTTACGGCGATAATCGCGAATGCGGTCCACTTCTTTCAAAAATTGTTTGCGCAATCGGATGTTCTTTGGGGTCACTTCCAGATATTCATCGTCATTGATTATTTCCAAACCACGCTCCAAGGTTACCCGTACAGGTGGAATCAAGTTAATTGCTTCGTCACTGCCGGCGGCGCGAATATTGGTTAATTGTTTGCCTTTGATTGGATTGACGGCCATATCCATCCCTTTGGAAACATTGCCGATCACCATGCCTTCGTACACTTCAGTGTTGGCATCGATATACAATTGACCGCGATCTTGCAAATTCCATAGTGAAAAGGCCAAGGCTTTGCCGGTCGCCATGGATGCCATCGAACCGGTGGCGCGTTTTTCAATACTGCCGGCATATGGCATAAAATCAATAAAGCGAGTACACAATATCCCTTCGCCGCGCGTATCCACCATAAATTCACCACGGTACCCCAGTAGACCGCGGGTCGGAATTTCGAAAACCAAACGGGTTTGTCCACCTTCGCTTTTCATTTCTTTCATGACGCCTTTGCGTTTGGATATTTTCTCAATCACCACGCCGGCCGATTCGTCCGGTACATCGATTGTTGCTTCTTCAAAAGGTTCATATTTCTGTCCGTCGATTTCTTTGATAATAACTTTCGGTTGAGATACTTGGATCTCATAACCTTCCCTCCGCATGTTTTCCAACAATATCGCAATATGCAACTCACCACGGCCATATACTTTATAAAAAGCATTGGATGAAAAATCGATTTTCAGCCCGACATTAATCTCCAATTCTTTTTCCAATCTTTCGCGAATCTGACGATTGGTGACTAGTTTTCCGTCGCGACCGGCAAAAGGGGAGTCGTTGACCAAAAAATTCAAACAAATCGTCGGTTCATCGATCTTGATCGCCGGTAACAATGGTTGATCATTATTTTCACAAATGGTGTCACCGATATAAATATCCGCCAAGCCGGCAATCATCACAATGTCACCCGCCAGGGCTTCATGCACTTCCACTTTTTCCGTGCCGTGATAATTAAACATTTTTACTATTTTGCCTGTACTCACACCGCCATCAGTTTTTTTAACAAAAACAGTCTGGCCGGTAGCGATTTTTCCCTCGTAAATGCGGGCGATCGCCAATCGTCCCAAAAAATTGTCATAACCCAAATTGAACGGTTGAGCCGATAAAGGCAAATCAATCGGCGCAGCTGCCGCCGGTACTTTTTCCAAAATCAAATCCAGTAGGGGAGTTAAGTCATGACTATTATCATTCAAACTTTTTTTGGCAATACCCTGCTTGCCGATAGCGTAAATCATCGGAAAATCCAGTTGTTCATCGTTGGCACCCAAATCATAAAACAATTCAAAGACCATTTCATAGACAATGTCTGGCCGAGCGGCCGGTTTATCAATTTTGTTCAAGACTACGATCGGTTTCAAACCCAGCTCCAACGACTTTTTCAACACAAACTTTGTCTGTGGCATTGGTCCCTCTTGAGCGTCAACAACCAGTATCACCGAGTCGATTGATCTTAGCACTCGTTCGACCTCACTGCCAAAATCAGCGTGACCCGGCGTATCCACAATATTGATTTTGGTATTTTTATAAAAAATCGCCGTATTTTTTGAATATATGGTTATACCCCGCTCTCGTTCCAAATCATTGGTATCCATAGTAAAACCTTCTTGAGCGGAACCGGTTTGACGCATCAAAGCGTCGGTCAATGTTGTCTTGCCATGATCGACATGGGCGATGATGGCGATATTTCTGATTTCCATAAATAAGATGATAAAAAAAACCTGCTTTTTTCTACTTTCAATCGTGCAAGCAGATTAGATATATAAAATTTTCAAATCTTATTAATTTATAAGATAAATTATAGATTTTGTCAAATATCTTGTTCGAAACAATAATCAAAAAATTCCAAATCTCAAACAAAGGCAATGGTCAATTTTTAATATCCAATATCCAATTAAAATCGCAAGAAATTACAAATCTCAAATTTCAAATTCCAAACGAATCGCAAGGTAAAATTAAACTTCAACTTATCTTGTCATACCCGCCTTGTGCGGGTATCTTATCCGCAACTATATACAAGGATCAATATCCAATATGCAATTAAAATCGCAAGGAAGAAATTAAATAGTAACTCATTGTGTCATACCCGAAAAGACATG
>DAIREY010000065.1:0-4381 GCA_036795335.1 Patescibacteria group bacterium | reverse complement strand
ATTCCAATGATGATGATTATGATAATGCCGAATTAAAATTGGCGGTGTTGCGTCCGGAAAGTGAATCAGCCAAGCGAGTGGCGTTCACGATTGAGATCACGCCCAAAAAAGAAGCATTTATGGCGGAAACCACCAAAGATGCGTTTGACACAATTAGCGAAACGGAAAACATTTTGAATAAAGACAATAAAGTAGTATCTGAGTCGGATACGACTGGGACGGTAAGTACTACGGAAGAGATAAAATAATTTAAAATAAAAAATAAAAATAAAAAATACAAATGGAAAAGAATAATTTAAAACTATACGAAAAGAAACAGATTCCGATGTTGGTGGTAGTGATTGGCCTGTTGGTTATGGCTTTGGCCTGGTCTTATTGGGTGATGCCGTTGTGGGATGAAGTAAGAGCGGCAATTTTGAATAATGAAAAGGTTGTTTCTGAATTGGATGCCAAAAATTTGGAATTGAATGCGATGAAAAAATTCAAAATTTATTTGACCAATGAAGGTGATAAAGTGGCTTTGATGGATGAAGTTTTGCCAAAGAAAGACGAGATGGACAATACTTTGGTACAAATCGAACGAATGGCGGTGGACAATAAGTTGTTTGTAAATAGTATTACTGTGTCGGATGAAAAAACCGATAAAGAGAAAAATTTGGAAATTAAGAATGCTGATCGAGTTAAATTATCCATGCAACTTGATGGTGAGTATCCAAATTTGGTGAATTTTGTCGATAATTTGCAAAATAGTACTAGATTAGTCTTGGTGGATAAAGTAAGTGTAGTGAGCAACGTGGATGTTGAAAATCAATCGGTGTTGTACACATTGGAAATGAATCTTTTATTTCAAAAATAATTAAAAATAATAGGTTAAATATTATGAAAAATAATTGGATAACCGGCGGAGTAATAGTATTTGTTTATGCTTTAGCAATTGGTGTTTTGACTTATTATCAAGCTTTTCCTTCACAGACAGAAAGACAAGCACAAAAAGTGTCAGCGACTTTGATCAACTCCAGCCCGGTGAGCGATGAAGTGGCGACCAAATTGAAGGCCAGACAACAATATGGTGATTTACCAATTGAAGTTAGCCAAGATCGAGTAGGAAAATATAATCCTTTTAGAAAATAAGACTCAATTTGATTTTTAAATAATATATGTCGATAAAATTACAAAAATCTAATTTTCAGAAATTTATTGTTAGCAAGCAAGTTTTGGATGCAGAAACAGCCGATCGAGTTTTTAATGAATTGGTGTTGGACGGCAAAAATATTGTGGATTTGATTTTGGCCAAAGGTTTGCTAAATGAAGATGTATTGCGTGATTTGTTGGCGGAATATACCGGCTGGAAAGTGGGGGAAGTGCCTTTCGGATTACCATATCGAACGTATGAATTTATCAAATACAATATTTCGCAAAAATATCGAATAGTGTGTTTTGAAGTAAGTGATAGTTTTGTTCGGGTGGCGACAGACAATCCATTGAATTTGGAAATGAAAGAAATTATCGATTTCTTATCCAGAGCACGTGGAATACAAATCGGTTTGTTTGTGGTTAGCCGATCAGATATGAATCAACTGTTGGCGGCTTATCGTGAAGTATATGAAAGAAGAAAAGATATATACGATAATGTGCCAAATAATATCAACAATGAGTCAGAGGAACAACCGTTGGCTCATGTACAAATGCAAATTGATAAAGTAGAAAAAGTGGAAGCGCCCAAGCCGGTTCAGAAAGAAAAAGAGATGAGTGCGGCCGCTTCGACGGAAAATTTGGAAAGCAATGCGGTAGTGGAGGAAAGAATAGAAGAATTGCGGGAAGGCGGATTGTTTGAAGATGATTATAACAGTGAACAAAAAAGTTGGTTGAAACTCTTACAAAAAAATGTGGAGAGCCGAGAAGATTTGCAAGGCATAATCAACACTAGAAATATTCCACAAATAGTGGCTTCGTTTGTCAACTTTGCTATTCATCGAAAGGCGTCGGATGTTCATATTGAACCGATGCCCAACAAGATTCGAGTGAGATACAGAATTGATGGTGTTTTGGAAGAAGTAGTGCAAATGGATAAGACATTGCAACCGGCTTTGATATCGCGTATCAAAATTTTAGCATTATTAAAGATAGATGAGCATCGTGTACCACAAGATGGACAGTTTCGAGTCACTTTCGAAGGTCGTTTGGTGGATTTGCGTATTTCGTCTTTGCCTACTGTTTATGGAGAAAAGATTGTAATTCGAATTTTGGATGTGTCAGGCGGCCGATTGACATTGGAGCAATTGGGATTGCAAGGTTTGAACAAAGAAAAAGTGGAACGCAATTCGCATCGCAACAATGGTATGATTTTGGCGACCGGTCCGACCGGTAGCGGTAAGTCAACAACTTTATTTTCCATATTAGGTATTGTGTCGGTGCCGGGTGTCAATGTGATTACTTTGGAAGATCCGGTGGAATATCATATTCCCGGGGTGAACCAATGTCAGATAAATGATGAAATAGGTTTTAGTTTTGCCAAAGGTTTGCGAAGTATTTTGCGGCAGGATCCGAACGTGATCATGGTAGGTGAGATTCGTGATACCGAAACAGCCGAGTTGGCAGTGCATGCTTCTTTGACCGGACATTTGGTCTTGTCCACTTTGCATACAAATGATGCTCCAAGTGCAGTGCCGAGATTGATCGATATGGAAGTCGAGCCATTTTTGATTGCTTCTTCGTTGGTATTAGTAATGGCGCAACGTTTGGTACGTAAGGTTTGTGATCATTGTAAATCAGAAATTACTGTGCCGGAGAGCAAAAAGGTTGAAATTACTGAAAGTTTGAAAACGGTGCCAAGTGAGCATTTGAAAAGAATAAATCTGGATTTGAATGATATGAAATTTTATCGAGGTTTGGGCTGTGATTATTGCAATAATACCGGTTTTAAGGGGCGGATTGCCGTTTATGAAATTATGGAAATGTCGGATGAGCTACAAAAATTGGCGATAAAGAAAGTATCCGGTAATGATATTTTTGAACAAGCGGTCAGAGAAGGAATGATTACTATGCGACAGGATGGGTTTATCAAGGCTTTGCAAGGAATGACAACTTTGGATGAAGTATATCGAGTAACAACAAAGTAAAATTTAAATATATTAAAAAATATAATTTACAAAAGAGAAATATATGTTAAGTTCAGCAAACAAATTTGGCGGGGATGATACAAATTTATTGGAAGAATTGTTAAACAGAACAATTGCTGACAAGGCTTCGGATTTGCATCTGGTGGCTGATAATTATCCGGCGATTCGAGTGGATGGCGATTTAAAATATTTGGATGAATATCAAAAATTAAGTTCTTCTTCGAATGCACAGATTATTTATGCGTTGATGGACGAAAGACAACGAGAGTTATTGATTCAAAATCGTGAGCTTGACTTCTCTTTTGCCTTTTCTGATGAGTATCGTTTTCGTGCCAATGTATTTTATCAACGAGGTACTTTGTCGGCCGCTTTGCGTGTGATCAAGACAGAAGAAAGAACATTTGATGAATTGGGTATGCCGCCGATTGTGGAACGTTTTACCAAATTGTCACATGGTTTGGTGTTGGTAACCGGTCCGACCGGACATGGCAAATCGACCACTTTAGCTTCATTGATAAACACTATCAATCGAGATCGCAATGATCATATTATTACTATTGAAGATCCGATTGAATTTATTTTCAAAAGTGGTAATAGTTTGGTGGAACAAAGAGAAGTGCCGCATGATACCAAGAATTTTGAAAACGCGTTACGTTCGGCGCTACGTGAAGACCCGGATGTGGTATTGATTGGTGAAATGCGTGATTTGGAAACAATCTCAGCTGCGTTGACAGTGGCAGAGACAGGACATTTGGTATTTGGTACATTACACACTAATGATGCAGCACAGACGGCGGATCGTATTATTAATGTTTTTCCTTCACATCAACAACAACAGGTGAGAACAATTTTAGCCAATGTATTGGAAGGCGTGGTTTCGCAAAGATTATTGAAGAAGAAAGGTGGAGGTCGTATTGCCGCTTGTGAGATAATGACCGGAAATATGGCGGTAAAGGCTTTGATACGTGAAGGTAAAGCGCATCAGTTGCCCGGCGTGATTCAAACCAGTGCGGCTGACGGTATGATTAGTTTGGATAAGTCATTGGCAGACTTGGTCAAAAAAGGAATAATCGATTTGAATGATGCTTTGATGTGGGCGATTGATCAGGAAAATTTAAAGACATTGATTGTGTAAAACAATATGCAAGACGCAATATCCAATAATCAATTTAATCGCAAGAAATCTCAAATTCCAAATCCCAAATTTCAAACGAATCGCAGAGGAAAAAAATTAAAAATTAACTGATCCTGTCATACCCGAA
>DAIREY010000005.1:0-21279 GCA_036795335.1 Patescibacteria group bacterium | reverse complement strand
TTACCACGCCGTACAGAATGGTAATTTGATCTTTCGGATATTCGACAGTGGAAGCATCTTCCGTCCACCAGCTCGGTAGCTCCACCTCTTTGCCCCATTTATTCAACGGATCGCTAACAATCCAATTATTACCGTGTTCACCTTTGGCCAAAATCACGTGTCCGCATCCGCCAAAAATCATGGTGCCGAGAATTACTACATTTCCGTTGTGCAATTGTCTGGATACTTCTGCCGTATCACCGTGATCGATATACTCCACTTTCAACTCGTATTCTGACAAATAATTTTGGCAAAAATCTTTCGTTTTTGTCCAGTCATAATATTGTCCGTCAGTAGGATTGACGCAACAATTGGCGTTTAATAATTCTATCATTTGTTGCGGCGTCATATTGGTCGGCCGTGCATTGTTAAAATCCAACGCCATCAACATGCACGTAAATCCGCAACTCGACCAATTATTCCACCAATTCGGAAAATCAGTGATCTGGTTGTAATATGGCACCCCATTATTTATGAAATATTCACCCGATCTAGATGCTGTATTCTGACTAATTAGTAATCCAATCACCAGTAATGAAACAAACCATTTTTTCTTGATCAACAATTTTCATCATCCTTTCATTTTTTAATATGCTTTACTCCAAGATAATATGATTTGGATGAAAAGGGGTTTATGAAGGGATTAAGAAAAGATTAATATAAATAATTTTTTTGCCAAGAAATATTGGAAAATTGACTAATCGGTAAATATATTTTAGATCTAACAACCCATAAAAATTCTTTTGATTATAGCTACCATGAACATATTGCTAATGATATTAATATTGTTTACACTACTAATCAAAGATTCATTCGAATTTTAAAAAATTGAAAGGAGCTGAAAGTAATGATTTTTACAATCAATTCATTGAGTTTAATTCAAGAGACAAAGTTGAATTGGATCAAAGTAATGTCGGAAAATGCTCAAACATGGAGCAATTGTTTGAGAGATATAAATAACGGAATTTCAGTTCATGGAACAGGAATGATAAATATTGGAAAATTGGCAAAAGTGATTATGAATAAAAATATTGTTATCAATAGTATCGATTTGCCAGAAATTTTGAATTGGTCAAAATGTTTTAATTTGATATGCAAAGATTTTTCAAAAGGTGCGCTTTCGTTAAAGCAATTAAAGAGAAGAATTGGATATAAATTATTAAATGTTTCCAATGAAAATGAATTGAAATTAAAAGTTTCTCAGCTAATTAACATAAATGCAGTTCAATATTTGAGAATAAAATCTGATGCTTTAGTTAATGCCAAAGAATGTCAATTGATTACAGAAATACTAAACAAAAATAAAAATTTAAGCTTAGCAGTTGAAATTGACGAAAACGCTCATATAAATTTAATAGAATATGCTAAGTTGCTAAAAAATCTAGGTGAGATGTTTGAACATCGGGTATTTGTTTCTTATGACACGGGACATTTTTTTAATTTCCAAAGAAAGTTAAATATCGAAACTCAGAACTTAATAGAGCAATTATCTGCATGCAAATTAAAAGTAGCAGTCATTGAGATCAATCAAATTGGCAAGGCAAGCAACATGGGTTGGCATCGAATACCATGGGAAGACGGAAAAATAGATATACTTGATACCATCGAAAAATTAAAAAAATCACAGTTGTTAGTTGATGAAAAAGATTTGGAAATAGTGACAGAAATATATCCCTGGTTCTTTCCGGAATTGACTAAAGGAATGTATAAATTTGCGCAAAAAATTTTCGAAATAATTAAATAAGAATTAATTACGGTTTTATATAGATATCCGTAATTTTTTTTGTAATAATCGCCAATTTTTGTCAAAAACTTTCATTTTGTAAAAAATAAAAGCATGCCAATGAATTCGTAATGTCATATTTCAACTCGTTTTTCGTCTGTCACTCACTTATTCTTTCATTTTTAATATGCTTTACTTCAAGATAATATGTATTCAATGCAAAAGCGTGATTAATAATTAGAGAAAATTACAAAAAAAGTTCTGTCGAATGACAGAACTTTTATGGAAAGTATTTTGATATTTTATTTTTTATAGTACATCCCAATGATTTTTATTGGGGTGTACAATGACCTGTCCCAATCCAAAAACAGATCATCACTTTCTTTACAAAGCATGGTTCCTGATACGACACCGCGTCCATTTTTGGTGGTCATCAGGACTGCTTCATTATTTTGAAAGTCCTCTTTTGTAATTTTATTTGTATCATTGCTGCATAAAATAAAATCACAATTTTCTTTATCTGAGATAATGAAACCATTGTTCAGCAGATGGTTTCTCAATCGGATAGGAATCCATCCATTAATAAATATCTTTTGTGAATAGATTCCTTCCAGTTCCTCGATCCCCACTTTTTTTGCTGTCTCAACCATATCTTCGGTTAGGCAGCCTAAATTGAGAGATGTGCATGGAGTTCCTGTTGGTGTTGGTACATCTGTTGGAGCTGTAGGTATCATTGTGGCCGTAGGTGTACATGGGCAAGATGTTTGCACATATCCTACAGGCACAGGAGTGGAAGAAGGAATGTTTTTGAAAAAACTTTCCTCCCACTCCTTCTCATAGGGTTTCAGAAGATCCTGAGTCGGCTTCCTATCGCCGTCAAGGTCAATTTCAATTTTTTTCTCAAATGTCACCCCAAATATTTTGACCGATATTTGGTAAGAAAATATCGGTTCACTGTTTCCAAAATCAGGACATGCCGGTCCCCCTCCACAACCAGCAATAAAAGATGATATCACCATAACCCCAATCAGAATAGAAAATTTGTACATGTTTAACATAACAAACACACTCCTTTTTTTGTTTTTATTTCTGCAGCTAAAAATATAATTTGCAGAATTTGTTAAATGACACAACAAAAAGGTAACATCTTTAATGTAAAAAGTCAATATTTTGATAATTAACCGATCACCAATTCCAAGTCATCCCAATATTTTTAAATCGAGTCTGAAGGTATCTATTTTTTTGGGATCCATATTATTCCTTCAATTAAATTATAGGTCTAAACAAATAAAAAACTCATCAATTTATTAAACTTCTGATAAAGGTTATTAAATTTAGGAAATTGTTATAAAAGTAGGCAATTGCCAAAATAAACATTGACAAAAAAAATTAATGTTGCTATAAAATACCAGTCATAGCATTATTAAATCTTGAAAGGAGCGTGATTTGAATGACCAAATGTCATTCAACGGGCCTGTTAGTAGGCTTAATAGTAATAGTATTAGTATTTTCTTTCGCCGGTTGCGGCGGATCTGGTGAAACAGGTTCCATCCCCCAAATCCAGGAAATGGGGGTTGCCAGTTTCTGGGTTGGACTGAATAAACCGTTGGCTGGAGCTACGGTTACAGTTAAAAACACAAGTAACCTATGGTTATTTGATGTTGTCACAGATGCAACCGGACATGCAATTTTTGAAAATGTAACACCAGGGATAGTGTATGTTACGGCTATTGCCAATGATGGACGTGCAGATAGCAGCGGTGGACAGTTGGCATTCAATATTGTCGAAGGTATGAATAATCAATTTGAGATTACCTTTGACGGTTGGAATACCACCAAAACAACCTCAATTAAAAAAATTGACTGTGTCGCATCTGCCACCACCAGTGTTGACTTTCTGGCAACGGATCATGTGCCGGAAATGGCTAACATAACCGTTAGCGATGTCGCAACTGGTAAAGAAGTTTATGCCGGTGTGACCAATCCCGCAGGTCGCATCGATGATGTGACAATTCCGGTCGGGGAATACAAAGTCCGGGCGGTTAATTCCGCCGGAAAAATAATTGAATATGAATATAAAATTTATGCTGGTGATAACGTTTTGACTTTCGCTTTTTGAAAAAAAGTACAAAACATTTTACTAGCATAACAAATAGGTGAGTAAAATTTACTCACCTATTATCATGCCCAAATTTAATATTTAACTATAAAAATCAGCCCTTCACCCTCCTCATCCGCAACTTCAACCCCATTCCCTCCAGCACGACATCCTTTTCAAATTCAAATTCTCCCTCTCCCGCTTCCGCGAGTTGTTCCGCTAACACTTCCTTGGCGATATAGTCAGTCCATGTTTCAAACATCTTTTTCAAACTCGCTTCACTGGTCTCATAAGAAATAACGATATAATCTTCCACATTGAAATTGGCTTCCTTGCGGGCTTGTTGAATTTGTCTCACCACGTCGCGCGCCAAACCTTCGATTTTCAATTCCTCCGTGATGTTGGTATCAAGTTTTATAATAAAATCAAAATTACCTTCACAATGTTGGTCGCTGCCATTACGTATCATTTTCTCTTTTTCCGGATCGTCCAAAGCGAGAACATTTAATTCAGTATCAGTCATTATAATTACTTCTTTTATATTTACTTCATCTTTAATTATTTCAATTAACTGATCTTCTTTTCTTATCCTTTGAGCTATAATATCTTGAGCAACTATATACAATGTAGCCAATGGTTGTCTAACCTTAATACTCGCCTTTGATCTTTCGGATAGAGCTGCTTCAATTATTTTTCTTGTTATGTTCATGTTAAATGACAACTCATGATTATATGTATATTTTTCTTCATTCGGATAATCTTGCAAATGTACTGATTCTTCATCGCTCGTCAGCGATTGGTAAATTTTCTCCGCAATAAAAGGTGTAAACGGTGCCATTAGTTTTGATACCTCGAGTAAACAAGTGTAGAGAGTTTGATAAGCGTGATTTTTGTCCTCATCACTTTCACTTTTCCAAAACCTTCGTCTTGAGCGGCGGATAAACCAATTGGACAAATTGTCGATAAACAAAGTAAATTCATTGATTACTTTGAAATTATATTGATCAAACTCAGTATTCATTTTTTTGATCAAGATATTTAATTCGGATAATATCCATTGATCCAAAATATTTTCCGATGGTTTTGAATTTGTATTTGGTTCCCATTTATCAATCGTGGCGTAGGTATTGAAAAAGACAAAAGAATTCCATAGCCGCATCATCACGTTGCGGAAAATTTCCTCCACTTGTTTTTCCGAAAAGTTAATTGACTCGGCATTGCTCATGAGCGGGCCATGCATGAGGTAAAACCGCAAACTATCCACGCCGTATTTTTCAAACAATTTCCACGGATCGGGAAAATTTTTCAAACTCTTTGACATTTTGTTCCCATCTTCCGCCATGATCGTTCCGGTGGTGACGATATTTTTGTAAGGCACATCATCAAACAAGATGGTGGAAATAACCAAGCAATAATAAAACCAGGTGCGAGTCTGGGCGATATATTCTGCCACAAAATCGGCCGGCGCACTCTTTTCAAACGCCTCTTTGTTTTCCAATGGATAATGAAATTGCGCAAACATCATCGAACCGGATTCAAACCAGCAATCCAACACTTCGGGAATGCGTGTCATCTGACCACCACAAGCACACTTCAAATGAATTGGATCCAAAAAATCTTTGTGCAAATCGATTGTCACGTCAGCCGGCAAATCGACGGCTTCCTGCTTTAGTTCTTCAATACTACCGATTACTTTCACTTGCTTGCAATCATCACATTTCCAGACCGGCATAGCCGTTGCCCAGTAGCGATTGCGGGAAATATTCCAGTCCGGTGCTTCTCGCACAATATTTTCAAAGCGCCCATGTTTCAAATGCTCCGGTGTCCAACTGATTTTTTCGTTCAATTCCAAAATTCTGGATTTTACTTTTTGAATATTCACAAACCAAGCTGGTATCGCGCGATATAGTAGGGGAGTGGCGCAACGGTAGCAATGCGGATACTCGTGAGCAATTTTTTCCGATTTTACTACCTTTCCTTCGGTTTTCAAACGAATAATTATTTCCAAGTTGGTATCAAATACAAACTTACCCTGCAAAGCTGGAATTTCCGCGGTAAATCTACCCGTCTTGTCCACCGGTGATACGAAATCAATGTTGTTTTGTTTACAAACTTCATAATCCACCTCACCAAAAGCCGGCGCCGTATGTACAATGCCGGTTCCTTCTTCCGCGGTTACAAAATCGCCACCGATAATTCGGAAAGAATTAGGTAAATCTTTGAAATAGGGCATCAATGGCTCATATTTTTTCTCCAACAATTCACTACCTTTCACTGTTTTTTGAATCTCGTACTCGCTTTCTTCTCGGAAGTATTTGTGAACAGCACTTTGCCCGATGATATATACTGTGCCGTCCGCTTTATCTTTGAGATACACATAATCCATGTTGGGATTGACGGTCAAGGCCAAATTGGAAGGTAATGTCCATGGCGTGGTAGTCCAGGCCAACACAAAAGCGTCTTCATCCCTCAATTTAAACTTCACTGTGATAGTGGTGTCCTTGACTGTTTTGTATGAATTGTCCATCGCGATTTCCGCCTTGGCCATCGGAGTTTCGCATCGCGGGCAGTACATCAGCACTTTTTCACCTTCATAAATCAGACCTTTTTCATGTATTTTCTTGAAAGCCCACCACACTGATTCGATATATTCGACATCCATTGTTCGATAAGCATTTTCGAATTCCACCCAGCGTCCCATTCGGTCCACCGTCTTTCCCCAGATGTCGGCAAACTCCATCACTTTGCTGCGACAAAAATCGTTGAATTTTTTCACTCCCATTTTTTCAATCTCATCCTTGCCGGAAATACCCAGTTCTTTCTCGGCAATGTTTTCGATCGGCAAACCATGGCAATCCCAGCCCCACCGTCTATTCACCAGGTGGCCCTTCATCGTTTGATAGCGACCCACTGCGTCTTTGATGGTTGACCCCAAAATATGGCCATAATGTGGTTCTCCCGTCGCAAACGGCGGTCCGTCATAAAAACTGAAAGTCGTCGCCTCTTTCCTGTTCAAGATACTTTTTTGGAAAGTTTGGTCTTTTTTCCAGAAATCCATTACTTCCAATTCCAGCTCGGGCAACTTCTTTTTTTCTATTGGTTTGAATGTCATATATTACTCACGATTAATGCAATAAAATTTCGCTTATCTATATGATATATAAATTATTTTGCCAAAACAAATAAATCGCCATCGTTTGACAAGCTCTCGTCCACTTTTTGTTAGATATTGGACAAATAGATATTGATCCTTAGTTATTATTTTATGTTTGAAATTTGAGATTTCTTGTTTGTTGCATATTGGATCTTGCATCTTGTCGCGGATGAGATACCCGATAAATAATATTCGCTTCGCTCATGTCTTTTCGGGTATGACACAATGAGTTGCTATCTAGTTTTTACCTTGCGATTCCAATTGGATATTGGACATTGATCCTTGGAAATTATCTTCGTACTTCCATTGCATATTGCATATTGCGTCTTGCATATTGTTCTCGTTTGAAATTTGAGATTTGAGATTTGGAATTTCTTGTTTATTGCATATTGGATCTTGCATCTTGTCGCGGATGAGATACCCGATAAAGAATATTCGCTTCGCTCATGTCTTTTCGGGTATGACACAATGAGTTGCTATCTAATTTTTACCTTGCGATTCCAATTGGATATTGGACATTGATCCTTGAAAATTATCTTCGTACTTCCATTGCATATTGCATATTGCATATTGCGTCTTGCATATTTAATTGGATATTGATCCTTGAAAATTGCTCTTTCTCTTCTCGAATGATCACGGGGTCTGGGGGCGAATCTGCGTAGTTACTACGCTAATTTATATTTTGTATTGGCCAAAGCATTATGAGCCCCCAGTGCTTTTTGGTACTTTTTGGCAACAAAAAGTACAAAGAAAATTGTTGTTTTATTAAAACTAATTTATCCCTGTTTGGAATTTGAGATTTCTTGCGCTTTCAATTGGATATTGGATATTGATCCTTGCATCTTGTCGCGGATGAGATACCCGATAAATAATATTCGCTTCGCTCATGTCTTTTCGGGTATGACACAATGAGTTGCTATCTAGTTTTTACCTTGCGATTCCAATTGGATATTGAATATTGAAAATTGATTCTTGTTTTTTAAAAAAACAATTTTGTAAATATTTGATAATGCTTGCCGCACAAATATTTTTCTTTAACCCCACAAAAGTCAACTAGCAACTTTCGTAAATTTTCACTAACATATAAACATAACTTCAAAGGAGGGTAATTTAAAAAAATGGTCAGAAAACAACAAAGGGGGGAGGAAATAAATAATTTAAAGATTATTGATAAAATTTCCTTTTTGGAGAATTTCTTTAGTTATTCGGAAAAAAAGAGAAGAATATATTTGCAAAAATTTGACGAACATTCGCAGTCCAGAATCAATTCTTTGAATGCTAAAAAAATATTACAGCGCGACGAAAATTACATAAATAGTAATTCGCTATATATTTTTGAGGCATTCGAAATTTTGCGTTCTGTTCATTCCGGGTGTTTGCAGCAGATAATTCTTGAATATCAAAAAGATGTTGATTTCAACTTCATTGCTCAACCATTAGTCTCATCAAAGATATTTGAAAAAATATATTTCGAATATCGCATGCGTTTCTTTCATCAAGAAAATACATTTTATTCGGCTTTTTGCTTTTTTTGGCGATTGGCCAAACAATTGAAAGAAAACGCCGACTTTTTACAGGTTAAGGTTAATAAAATAAATTATCTTAATCAGATAAAAAGTTCTTCCGAGACAAAGTTATTGGTAGCTGGTATCATTGAAAAAATTCTCTTGGGAAATTTTGTTACTCCCATCGATATTATGCTTATTGAAAATGATTTTGACAACTTCAACTTGTTGGTTCAATTGCGCCATTTGATCTCATTAGAGCAGGCCAATTTTGAACCGGGTTTCAAAAAACAAGCATTTGTCCAAATCTAAAAAAATTTAACCCGGTGTGAAAATTTTCACACCGGGCATTTTGCTATTTAATTTTTAGTAATTTTTTTGTTGTCACTTCAAGACAACATTGCTCGTCCACACGTTTTCGAACGACTTCCCAGAAAGTATTTTCAGCTGTTGTATCGTAATTTATTATATTATCCTTGTTGTCTATTTTATTCTTAAATTCATCGACGATTTTTGCCAGTTCATGGTAGAAATCATATTTTAATTCCACCATATTTTGATGAATTCTCGACTCATAGTACTCGCTCAAAATTTTCGTCAAGAATGACTCCCAGTTAATTCTAATCAATAACTCACCGAAATTTTTGGTGCATTGACGAAAACTTTCTTTCGACAACTCAATATTCTCTTCATTCTTCATTTCCTGTACGTCACAGTACAGACGGCACAAGTCGTCCATAAAATTGAAAAATGCGGCTTTATATGCCAATGTTCGACTTGTATTATTCTTAACTTCCATTTTTTTAGCCCCCTTTTTTATTTTTATTTGTAGAAAATATAGATGAAAAAAGGGTAAATGTCAATATTCGCATCGTGTCCGAGCTATGGATCACCGCATTTTTTTATAAAAATTTTTGATGATTTGTATTGTTTTTTATTCTTAGCCGATGCAATTTCTAGCGATTTTATTGTATATCGAATCTTGCATATTGTTAGTGTTTGAAATTTGAAATTTGAAATTTCTTGCGATTTCACTTGGATATTGGATATTGAAAATTGACCATTGTTCTCGTTTGAAATTTGAGATTTCTTGCGTTTTCACTTGGATATTGGATATTGAAAATTGACCATTGTTCTCGTTTGGCATTTAAAATTTCTTGTTTATCGTTTTTTCTACGCCACACCCAATTTGTCCAATACCTTTATATGTTCGGCATTAATTGGATCATACTTGGCGGAAAAAATGCGCATAATTTCCGGATCGTCATTGGTGATTTGTTTCCAAATTTGTATTCGACCTTTCAAGTAAATAATATCTTTTGTAATACACACACCTTTTACTCGGCAATTGGTGCCGCGAAAAATTCGTCGGCATTTTTGCCAAGCTCTATCTTTGGCCTTCTCGTCTATTTCTTGCCAATTAATCGTACTTGATTCATCAAAATGCAAAACGTATTTGAATTGATAAATTTTCACCAAAATTTCATACAAATCTCGAAAGTCACGTTTTTTTCCATCCAACCCGTATACCAAACCAATTGCCAGATAACTGAGCAAAGCGCCAAATGTAATATCGTGTGCTTTTTTTACCAAGTCTTCACAAATTCCCGCCAAACCTTCTTCGGCTGTTTCATAATTGTTTAATCCCAATCCCAAAATCTTTAATGCTTTATTCTCGCCATTCACTCGTCTGCGGACATGTACGCCGATTTCATGCACCATCAGCAAACGCAATTTGTCGCGGTTAAGTTTTCTTTTTTTTGGTATCAAAATTTGTTCTTTGTCATGATCTACATTGATTGCCGAGCCTTTGTTGGTGATTTTTACTTCCCAATCATCAATATTTAATTTGTCTAATAAAATTTCAAAGTATTTTTTTATTTTTTTAGCGTCCAAAACAATGTTCTTTTTTGGTAAATGCAATTCTTTTAAAATATCGTCAAGCATAAGGTATTTGGCGATAAATTTTTCGACGTCGGTTTTTTTCAATATATCGTTCATTTTGTTTTTGTCGCCACCGGGCAATATTTCTAATAATTTATTACCAACTAATTGGGTGTAACCGTTATTATTCAAATTTTTTTCGGTAATACGCCTCACTTTTGTAACTGCAAAGTAAAACAATTTTTTACTCGGTTTGCCGTAAATTTGTTGCGAGTAAATCTTAAATTGTCGCGCAAATTTATTTTCTTCATTTTTATTTCTCGAGTGACTAAGATTTAATGCTGCCTCCAGCAATTTTATTTCGATTAATTTTTCATTGATTTTATCGATATACACTTGTTTAATCAAGGAATTATTTTCGGCTTTCCTTATTTGTTTTTTTAATTTATTTAATCCTACCTTGAATATTTGCAATTTTCTTTTTTGTAGGAACGGATATTTTGGTTTAGGATTCAATAATACATTTTGGTCAAACAATCTTTTTTGTTGCGAGGCATTATTTAAATCGCTTTCAAAAAATTCATAAATCTGGAACGAACCATATTTTTCCAAAATATCATACCACTGCTCATCCAAAGCCGGCGCCGTCGTAACTGCGTTTTCATTTTCGTTTAAATTTAAAAATTGTTTGATCGCCAATTTATACATATCGGAATATTATAACAAAAAAATATTGCATAAGTCAACCAAAATATGATAAAAAAACAAGACATAATATATTGCCTTGTCTAGTTGATGTGAAATATTGATAAAAAATTTGTCTCTTGTGTTTTTTTTACAAAATCGGTAAATTTCATTTTATAATGTTGACTTTTTTCCTTTAAATACAGAGTAATCAAATGCGATCTGACGAATTCTTTTATTCTTGCCGGAGTCAAAAGCAAATTATAGACTGCTAGCAAAAAGATGTTCGCGAATTTTTCATCACCGATGGCGATTGCTATTTCTTGTAGCAAGTAAATTTCTACAATTGTATATTGTTTAGTCAAATTTCTTAAAATGTATTCAATAAATTGTTTTTCCAAATATTCTGGCTCAAATATCAAAATATATTTTTCCAATTTATCATTCAACTCTTTGTAAACTTCGATCGAATCCGTGTGCCTGTTTTCCAACATCTGATCAATCAAATTAAAAAAATCATTCCGATAATTTTTTTCAAAAAAATCGTCATAATCTTTCTGTGACATATTATTTTCACCTCCAAATTTTTAAAATACTTATTTTCTATATCAAAATATACTTTCAGAAAACTATCTTGTCAATTTTGACCACGAATTTCTCATTATTAACCATGATATAATATTCTAGAAAGAACCATTCAATAATAAACATCATGAAACAATATAATCCCGGTGAAATAGAGCCCAAGTGGCAGTCTGTTTGGAAAGAGGAAAAAATATTTCAAGCGGCCGATTTTGACCAGTCCAAGCCCAAATACTATTTGCTTTTTGAATTTCCGTATCCATCCGGCGAAGGTTTGCATGTTGGTCATGCTCGCGCCAATTCAGCCATTGATGCCTTGGCCAGAATCAAACGAATGCAAGGTTTCAATGTACTTTTTCCCACCGGATATGACGCTTTTGGCTTACCGGCTGAAAACTATGCTATTAAGACCGGTACTCACCCGGCTGAGACAACCAAACGCAACATTGATCACTTTCGCCGACAAATGCAGAGCATGGGTTTGTCAATTGATTGGGATCGTGAGGTCAACACCACCGATCCGGACTATTATCGTTGGACTCAATGGATCTTTTTGCAACTCTATCAGCATGGCCTGGCGTATCGTGCCAAAAAGCCGATCAACTGGTGTCCTTCCTGCCAAGTCGGCTTGGCCAATGAGGAAGTTGTCGACGGCCGATGCGATCGCTGCGGCACAGTGACTACCAAAAAAGAATTGGAACAATGGATGCTCAAAATCACCGCCTATGCCGACCGTCTGATCGACGATTTGGCAGCCGCCGACTATCCGGAAAAAGTCAAAGCTATGCAAATCAACTGGATTGGTCGCTCCACCGGCGCGGCCATCAAATTTTCCATTTTCAACCCTGCATCCGGACCATCAACAAATTTTTTGGAGGTATTTACCACTAGAGCCGACACATTGTTTGGAGTTACATTCATGGTCATTGCTCCCGAACACGAATTAGTCAAAAATATTACCACGCCGGAACATGCCAAGGAAGTGGCTGATTATGTGGCTACGGCGCTGGCTAAAAGTAATATTGAGCGTCAAGAAAACAAAGATAAAACCGGTGTTTTTACCGGATCGTATGCGGTCAATCCGATAAATAATGAACAGATTCCCATTTGGATTGCCGATTATGTTTTACCGGATTATGGCACAGGTGCGATAATGGCCGTCCCTGCTCATGATGAACGCGACTATGCTTTTGCCAAAAAATTTGATTTACCGATCAAAGAAGTTGTCATTCCCAAAATTATCGATTCCGGTAATCCGCCTCGTGCGGACAAGCCGACTGTTGTTCGCCGCGCCATTCAAGCGATCGTTATCAATCCCCGCACCCACCAGATATTGACTCTCCGATGGAAACAATTCCCTTGGACGACATTTGTGGTGGGTGGCGTGAAAGACAATGAAACATTGATTGACGCTGCTGTTCGAGAAGTGGCTGAAGAAACCGGTTACCATCAACTGAAATATATTCGCACTCTTGGCGGACCGGTCCAATCCAACTTCTTTGCTGCTCACAAAGACGAAAATCGGCAGGCTATTTTTTCTGCCTTGGTCTTTGAATTGCTTGACGATTCTTGCGCCGAAATTGATCCATCCGAAAAAGAAAAACATGAAGCCAGCTGGGTTACATGGGAAGAAATGGCTCGCGATCCGCAATTACAATGTTCTGAGTTTTCTCTTTGGCAAAGCCGTTTTGCACAAGAATTACCGGCTCTGTTTGTCGACAAAGGAGTATGCATCAATAGTAGCCAATTTGACAATCTTGACTCGGTCGAAGCAGCCAAGCAAATTATTGACGAATTAGCCAAGCGGAATTTGGGTCAAAAAACCGTTAATTACAAATTGCGTGACTGGGTTTTTTCTCGTCAACGATATTGGGGTGAACCCATTCCTATTGTCTATTGTGATCAATGCGGCGAAGTTCCTCTACCGGAGGATCAATTACCGCTTACTTTGCCGGAAGTCGCCAACTATGCAGCCACCAATACCGGCGAGTCGCCCCTGGCCAATATCGCCGCTTGGGTCAATACTACTTGTTCTCGCTGCGGCGGTCCGGCCAAACGCGAGACGAACACCATGCCGCAATGGGCCGGCTCGAGTTGGTACTGGTTGCGTTTCGTTGATCCACGCAATAATACTGCTTTTGCCGATCAGCGGAAATTAGCCTATTGGACGCCGGTTGATTTGTACAACGGTGGTATGGAACATACCACTTTGCATCTTCTGTACTCTCGTTTTTGGCATAAATTTTTGTATGACCAAGGATTGGTGCCCACCATCGAGCCTTTTCAAAAACGTATTTCGCATGGTTATATTCTTGGCGAAGGCGGCATCAAAATGTCCAAGTCCAAAGGCAATATTGTCAATCCGGATGATATCATTTCCGAATATGGTGCCGACACTTTGCGCGGCTATGAAATGTTTATTGGTCCATATTCTGATACGGCTATTTGGGACACCAACGGCATCAAAGGTGTTTATCGTTGGTTGACCAAAATTTGGAATCTGGCTCAAGAAATCATTTTGGTAAATGAAAAAATCATTGAGGATCCGATGCAGTGGACATATGATGCCAGCGAGATCCGCGAAGTGGCCTTGGCAGCTATTGTCAATCGCGCTATCAAAAAAATTGGCGAAGAATATGACCGTTATGCATTCAATACGGCCATTTCTCATTTGATGATTTTTGTTAATGATTTACTGGACTACAAGACTCAATTAGCATTTGCCAAAGATCCGCTAGCTTGGCGCCAAACTTTGGAAGCGTTGCTCTTGCTCTTGTCGCCTTCCTGCCCGCATATTGCCGAAGAGCTATGGCAGCAAATGGGTCACCAAACGTCCATCGGTTTGGCTAGTTGGCCTCAGTATGATGCCAAGTTGATTGCCGAAGAAAGCATCACTGTTCCCGTGCAAGTCAATGGCAAACGCCGTGCCGAAATTGTCGTTTCTTCGTCGGCCACCGAAGCGGAAGCGTTACAAATCGCCAAAGAAATGCCCAATGTTGCCAAATTTATTGCCGATAAAACTATCGTCAAAGAAATTTATGTATCCGGCAAAATTATCAATATTGTTGTAAAATAAAAAATAATCGTGACTAAAAAAAATTTTCTCACTTCTTCATTGATCCTTTTCGTTGGCTCGATGATTGGCAATGCCGGCGCCTACTTTTTTCATCTTTGTCTGGGTCGTATTCTTCCGCCGGTGGAATATGGCTTGCTTGGCGCCTTGCTTTCAATCTACCTGCTTATTTCCACTCCGCTGTCTGCCATCCAGTATACCTCGGCTAAAATCAATGCCGTCCATGGCCATTCTTTATCTTATGTCAAAAATTTCTACCAAGTATTTAGTCGATACTTGTGGCGTTTCGGGTTAGCGTCTTTCGGCATATATTTATTCTGTTCTGTTTTTTTTGTTCAGTATTTTTCTTTGGGCGGATACTTGGGTGTACTATTTCTAGGCATTAGTCTTTTATTTTTATTCCAATTGGCTTGGAATAGGGGAATAATGCAAGGGTTGTTTGATTTTACCGAATTATCCATTTCTTATTCTGTCGAAGGGCTGGTCAAATTATTTTTTGGTATTGCCCTTGGCTATTTTTTTCTTCGCGCCGACTACACCATTTTGAGTGTCACCATATCATTGTTCATTGCTTTTTTGTTGACCGTTCGTTACGCGCGCCGTCGGTTTACCTCGATATCAGCCAAATCCGAACCACTTCCGTTTACCAAAAAAGAAATTGCTATTGAGGGCGCGCGCATGTTGATTGGCACGGTCGGTGTCGCTTTTTTTATCAGTATTGATGTGCTGATGGCCAATCGTTTTCTGTCGGATTATGACGCCGGTCTTTATACCGCGCTTTCTACTTTGGGAAAAATTGTTTATTTCGCGCCGTACAGTGTCGCTATGGCTCTTTTTCCTTTCACGGCTCAAAACACCGATCAAACCACAAAATTAAATCTTACGCGCAAAGCCTACCTCATTATTATCGCCATTATCGCTTTGTCGCTAATATTTTATTTCGCTTGCCCGGGTTTAATATTTGGTATTTTATTTGGGTCAAAATATGCCAATCCCGGTCTGTTGCTTGGTTTAATCGGATTTTCCATCGGTATTATTGGTATCGTGCAATTGTTGATTAACTATTTACTGTCCCAAACCGGCTGGCTCTATGCTTATGCTTTGATCGTTTCCGCCATCGTTCAAATTTTGCTTTATGAAAATTATCACTCCAATCTGACACAATTTGTTTCCATGACTTTATGCAGTGCCGTCACCATGCTTTTTCTCGTCGCGCTTGCCTTTATTGGACAAAAAAACAACCAGGTCTAATTGCCTGGTTAAAGGTAAAATCTCAAAACATAATTCTGAATTGGGTCGATCACATGTCGATCCAACCAAGTTGTTTTTATCTTCCATTTTTTGCGAAAATATTCCCTGGACTGTTGAAAAATTTTTATCTTCCAACGGATATTTTTACTACTTTTTCCATAATAATGTACAACTTGAGCATTGTACAAAAAATAAATTTTATAGCCCAATTTTATAATGGCATTCTCTAAATCTCCTTCTTCAAAATAGAGAAAATAATTTGGATCAAATCCGCCAACTTTGTCAAAAACTTCTTTTCTGATAAAAAGCACTGAGCCAACGATTGACGCGTGTTCCAGATGACTCAAATTTTGCCAGATTTTTATTCCTAAAATTTTTTCGAAGAAATCTTTTATCACAAATTCCCTTGGCCAAAATTGATCTTTATGAAAGAAATAGGTATATCCCGGTAGAGTTATCCTCGGACCGCACATGCCAGCCTCAGGATGATTTTCCATGAAATCATACATATTTTTAACCGTGTTATTTTCGATGATCGTGTCTGGATTCAAAACAAAACTATATTTACTTTCAAAGAATTTACCCATAGCATTGTGAGCTTGCCCAAATCCAATGTTTTGCTCACTGAAATAAAATTTAATTCTTTGATCGGTAATTTTATCTGCCCAACCCTGGAAATCTTCATCTGAGTTATTATCCCAGATGATAATTTTATATTTTAAATTGCACAGATCCAATTCTTTGATTAAGCTTGCCAAACAATTCTGGGTGTAAGACAAAGAATTGTAATTCACGATTTGTACCACTAAATCTAGCAATGTCGATCACTTCCTTCCTATATTTTGTTTACACCAATTATATTTATTTAAAAATATAATTCAATAGCGTCATTATTTTGTATTTCTCTGCATTCCTTCCCATTTTGCCCGTTTGACGGCCGAATTTCTAAAACATTGTTGATATTCTTCTTGTGTCATTTTCAAAATATCACTTTTTGTTAAGCAATCACGATTATTCATAATTTCCAATTCTGGCATTCGCGTCTTTTTTGCAAATCTATTCCAAGGACATACTTCCTGACAAATGTCGCAGCCGAAAATTCTATTCCCCATTTTTTCTTTTATTGTTGCTGGAATATCCCCTCTATTTTCGATCGTGTGATAAGCAATACACTTTCTGGCATCGACGGTTTTTTCTTTTACTAATGCTTTAGTAGGGCAGGCTAGTAAGCATTTTTGGCAACTGCCGCATCCACCGATGTTCTTTGGCCGATAATTCTCTATCCTCGCTTCGGTAAACAAGGAAGCGATCAAAAAATATGAGCCAATTTGGTAATTAATTAAATTACCATTTTTGCCGATCCATCCCAAACCGGCCTGGCTGGCCAATTCTCTTTCCAAAACTGGTCCGGTATCCGTGAAGCCGCAAAAAACGTAATCATGATTAGACAAGTTATTTATGTAATTGCCCAACTCTATTAATTTTTTCTTTAATACAATATGATAATCGTCTCCCCATGCATATCTGGCGATCAATGCATTTTTCAAATCATCTTTTTGCTCAGCAGTGAAATTTCTATTAAAATAAGACACTCCCAATACTACGATCGATTGACAATTCGGCAATATTCGACCGGTATCCGCTTTTTTTTCCAAATTTTTTTCCATCCAACGCATATCAGCTTGGTATCCATTTTCTAACCATTCTTGATATTTGGAAAAATTTTTTACCAGGCTCGGTTTAGTCACGGCAAACAAGTCAAAACCCAATTGCCAACTTTTATTTTTTATTTTATTTATCATTCATTCAATTAACTCTATCGCGAAATATTTTCAACACTAAATATAGCATTATTAGTGCCAAAAAAACATTTCCCCACCAGATGATATTTTCGTCCCAAAAATATTCGATAGCCGGCATTGATATCAGCATTGCCAATGCCAATCCTAATATGATGTTTGATTTTAGATAATTCCAAGTCCATCCCAATCCAATGACAAGCAAAACAGCCATTGGCGCAATCAACCCTTTTGTCCAAAGGATTAATATTGTTATCGACATAAATATCAAAAACCAAATTGTTGAATTTTTTTGCATGATTCCCATTGTTCATCAGGAAACATAACATAAACAAGATATTATGTCTATGATTTTTTTAATAAAAACTCTCTCATCAAATTACCTATTGCATATTTAATCTTGCATATTGTTCGTGTTTGAAATTTGAGATTTGGAATTTGAAATTTCTTTGCGATTTTAATTGGATATTGGATATTGACTCTTGATTATTATTACGAATGAGATACCCGATAAAGAATATTCGCTTCGCTCATGTCTTTTCGGGTATGACAGAAAAGTTATTTTTTCCCTTTGCGATTTGTTTGATATTTGAAATTTGAAATTTGGGATTTCTTGCGATTAAATTGAATATTGAATATTGCATCTTGCATATTGCTCGTGTTTGGAATTTCTTTACGATTTCAATTGGATATTGATCATTGATCCTTGTTTGTCGCCATTTCATTTCCTTCTCATAATATTTTTTTGCTATAATATAAACGAAACTAATAAATAACAATCAATATGGAATGGAACGATTATTTCTTGGGTCACAATTCGACTATCACTGGTGAATTTAACATCAATAAATCCTTGCATCTCAGTGGACAAATTGAAGGAGAAATAAATTGTGACGAAGATATAGTTGTCTATGAAAACGGTCTAATCAAAGGCACGGTTGAATGCCTAAACTTCATTCATCACGGTAGCCTTGAAGGATCGGTGCGTGCCAAAAAAATCCACGTCAACAAAACCGGAAAAATTATCGGCGATATTAGTGCCTCATTATTACAAATCGATGAAGGCGCCACCTTTATCGGCACGAGTAAAAAAAATCAACCTTCCTCCCAATCCAAGATTAAGAACTTTGATCCAACGTATGAAATATAACTTTTTGTTATATTTTTTTAATTGTTTGTTAAACAAAATAAATTAATCAAATGTATTATTATATTATCGAAAACAACCGCCGGGCCGATTTCCAAAAGATTGAAACAGCTGTTAGCGAGATTCTCACTAATTTTGACATCTTGGGTGAATATGACTACATCGACAATTTATCTGATGTGGAGGACAAGGTCAAATTAGCTATCAACAAAGGATTTGGCACAATTGTGGCTATCGGTGGCGACAATTTAGCCGCCAAGATTGCCGGTTGTATTATCAATTCCAAAATAGCTCTTGGCATCCTGCCCCTGGAAGATGGCATATTATCACAAACACTGGGTCTGGGAAAATGGAAAAATGCTTGCGAAATTTTAGCTGCTCGCCGCGTTGTTTTGATGGATAGTTGCTCGATCAATAACAAATATTTTATCACCGAAGTTTTTGCCAATCAGTCTCCGGATATCCCTCCTCAAGTCAAATCCAAATCCATTTTTAGCAAATTATTGTCCAGCAAACCCACCATCACTGCTGAGGACAAAAACAATATTACCGTCAATGTAGCTGACCAATATCAAATTACCGCCGATGTTTCTGGTTTGGTTATTAGTAATATTCGTCCTTTTGGCAAAGACGTTGAAAGTGTTCGTCAAAGTATCATCGATAACAATTTGCATCTGGCTTTTTCCGATCAAGTTGGTTCGGGCGATGTTTATCAATTGCTCAACAACAACATCAAAGATATTACTACCAACAACATTAGTTTGATTCATGCTGAAAAGATCGAAATTCGCACCGAAAAGCCTATGTTTTTTTGGGCGCAAAATGAAGTTATTGCCCGTACTCCCGCCGAAATCGTGGTCAGACCGTCATCTCTCAAAATTATCGGCGGACGACTGCATTAGCAATGTGCTTTCAACCGATATATAATAATAAACGATATCTTTTTATCGTCTTCTTATGTCATACACCAATCTATATCTCTGGCTGCTATTGCTAAATTTTTTACAATCATCTTTCCCCTATAACGCCCAAATTTTCAATATAACTCCCAATATTCTATTGTCTTTTATTCTGGCTGCTATTTCGGTTTTACCACTGCGAACAATTTGGCCAATAATTATTATCGCCCCCTTGTTGTTATCTTTTAATTCCAGTATTTCCTTTTCGTTCCTTTTCTTTTCTTTTGCCGTTTGTTCTTTGATTGTTCTCTGGATAAACCAGAAATTCGAAAATCAATATTTTGTCTATCTGTCTTTTTTTGTTGTCTTTTTTACCAACCAGGTCTTAAATTTATGTTTTTTATTATATAGAAATTCATATTCCGTAGAACAGATACTGACATATTTTCTACATATCTCTCTTTTTGAAGTCGCTATGGATTTTTGCTTGGCGGTCGTCTTCTTCTGGTTGATTGGTTATTTTGTCAAAAAGCCAAATTTGTCAATTCAAATGGAATAGCATCCCTCACTATTTTTTCCAATAAAAAACACTTGAAATATTTTTTATCCCAAGTGTTTTTTAGTATCAAAATTAAATCTTGTTATCGATCGGTATATCGATATTGATCAATGATTGATGCTCGGGTTTTATAACAAATTTTTGCCCGCAGTACCAATCCAAATGTTTCTTGTCTTTATTGAATTGACAAGCTTTGGTTGGAAAATGGTATCCATCTTTTTCGACGGTAATAATGTATTTTCCGGGTACCACCAAAAATGAAAAACGTCCGTTAAAATCAGTCATCTTTGTTTCCAAAACTCGATTGTATTCCGGATCGATAATCTTTACTACCGCCATTGCAATTGGATTGCCCGTTCTTGATTCATAAATTATTCCCCAAGGTTTTAGCTGAACGCTCATACGATATATTTGATAAATTATGCCTAACAAATATATGATTGTCACAAAATAATTTGCCAACCCGCCATAAATTAACGAAATTAAAATACTCAAAACAAAACCAATTGCCAGCAACGGAAAAGAAATTTTTCCCAAGTAATATCTGATTTTTCGCAGATGATACGTCTTTTCTTTCAGTATTTGTTTTTTAATCGTTTCTTTAGGTGTGATTGGAATATTATAGATCAGTGACTGGTTATCTTCATTTACATCTATCACTTCGCCAAAATACAAATGATTGTAACGACCGTCGTAATCGCTATATTCACCTTTGGCTGGAAAAGTGTAATTGTTTTTTGTGACTTGTATCAAATATTGTCCTTTCTTGACCAAAAATCCGTAACGGCCATTTTTGTCAGTTACGTGACTTTGCAGATATTTTTTAGTTTTTGCATCATACAATCGTACGATCGCCAAATCCACCCCTTCCTTGGTTTCACT